>NZ_WMHO01000317.1 GCF_010994245.1 Sandarakinorhabdus rubra | reverse complement strand
CACTTCTGGCCGGCGGGTGCCGCGATGGCGGCCGGCGCCGGCGCATCGCCGGCGGGCGCCGCCGTCTTGCTGTCGTTGCAGGCAGCCAGCGCCAGGGCAGCGATGGTGAGGGGCAGGAAGCGTTGCATCATTTCGTCCTTGCAGCTGTGGGCGCGGCCTTCACGGCAGCGGCGAGCAGCGGCTCCAGCGCCGCCCAGTCATAGGTATCGGCCTGCATCTTGCCGTTGATCAGGAAGCTGGGCGTGCCGGTCAGCCCGTGGATCTGCACCGCATCGGCGCGGATGGCGAGCAGCTTGTCCATGCCCGGCTTGGCCGCCAGGCAGGCATCATATCGGGCGCGCGGCAGGCCGGCGGCGGCGGCGAAGGTCGGCAGCTTGCCCAGTTCGGCCATCTTCGGCCCCTGCTGATCGGCTGGCAGCGCCGCGATGCCGGCGCGATCCGCCTCGCTGACCTGCATGAACGGGGCCACCAGCTCGTCCTGCCTTTCATAGACGCGGTTGACAAAGCCCCACGCCCCCGGCGCCGGCTGGCACTGCACCAGCAGGCCGGCCATCAGATCGATGCCATTGAGGGTGAAGGGGCGATACTCATAGGACACGCGCCCGGCCGCGAGATAGCGGCTCTTCAGCGCTGGCAGCGCCGCCTCGTGAAAGGCGCGGCAGTGCGGGCAGGTCAGGCTGCCGAACTCGACCAGCTTCACCGGCGCATTGGGGTTGCCGAGCAGGATGCCACCGGCCGGCGTGGTGGCAACCCGCGTCGACCAGTCGCTGGTGGCAGCCGCGGGTGCGCGGGCAGGCTGGGCCGCCAGCGGCGTCGCAATGGCAGCGAAGACGAGAGCAGCAGTGATGGCAGCAGCTGGGCGCATGCCGATGGATTTAGGGCCGCGCGCAGCGCTTGTCACCTGCCCTGATGGCGCTGCCGGCTCAGCGGATCCTGGGCGGCCCGCTGCTCCCGGCCAGGGCCTGCGCCAGCGATTCGAGCGTGGCCCTGAGTTCCGGATCGGCAATGTCCTTAAGCGTGGAACGCGTCGCGTCGGCAATCACCCCATCTGGCGGCGGCGGGGCTGGCGGCGGTGCCATCACCTCGCCCTGCTCGATCGCAAGGCGGGCAATGGCGGCGTGGCCGAGGATTCGGTTGGCGCGCTCGATCAGCTGCGCCTCGACATGGCGCAGCATCGGCGCCACCGCGCTGGTGGCGGCAATGGCCAGTGTGCCGCCACTTTTCTCCCCACGCGGCAGCCGCAGCCGCAGCGGCCGGCAATGCCGGGCAAAGGCCGGGCCGACGATCTCCGGCCAGCGTTCGATCAGCGCGGCATGGGTGAAGCCGAAGCGTCGGAAGGCCTGGCCGCCGATGTCGCCCACCAGATCGGCGATTGGCCGCGCCCTGCCAACACGCGGCTTTGGCGCAGGCGGCTCGGCAGGGGGCGTTTTCGGCATCGCCAAGCCATGCCATAGACGGGGCGTGTCGGATAGCTGGCCCCACCTGTTGCTGGACTGGTATGGCGCCCATGCGCGCGCCCTGCCGTGGCGCAATCCGCCGGGCCACGCCCTGCCCGCCGACCCGGATTGGCCCTATCGCGTGTGGCTTTCCGAGATCATGCTGCAGCAGACGACGGTGGAGGCCGCAGCGCCTTACTTCCAGCGTTTCACCGCGCGCTGGCCGACGGTTGCGGCGCTGGCCGCAGCGCCTGATGATGACGTGATGCAGGCCTGGGCCGGGCTGGGCTATTATGCCCGGGCGCGCAATCTGCTCGCCTGTGCCCGTGCCGTGGTGGCCCGGCATGGCGGGCGCTTTCCAGGCGAGGAGGCCGCGCTGCGTGCCCTGCCCGGCATCGGCGACTATACGGCTGCGGCCGTGGCGGCTTTCGGCTTTGGCGCCGATGCCGTGGTGATCGATGGCAATGTCGAGCGGGTCATCACCCGGCTTTCCGCCATTGCCGAACCCCTGCCGCAAGCACGTGCTTCCATCCGCGCGGCGCTGGCGCCCGCCGTGCCGGCGGGTACGGCCGGGGATTTCGCCCAAGGCCTTATGGACCTTGCCCGTCGTGTGTGCACGCCGCGCCGCCCGCGCTGCCTGGCCTGCCCGATCGCCGATGCCTGCGCGGCGCGCGCC
>NZ_WMHO01000316.1 GCF_010994245.1 Sandarakinorhabdus rubra | reverse complement strand
CGCTGCCCAGGCTGCAGCAGCGGCCGAACGCTTTCGGCCAGCGCGCGGCCGGCCGCCGGGTTGTGGCCGCCATCGATCCACAGGCTGCTGCCGGCCGGCAACAGGGCCGGCAGGCTGCCGTTTTCCAGCCGCTGCAGGCGTGCCGGCCATTCCACCCAGCCCATGCCGGCGCGATAGGCGGCATCCTTCAGCGGCAGGGCATCCTGCGCGCGCAGCATGGCAACGGCGAGCGCGGCATTGTCGTGCTGGTGGCTGCCCGCCAGGCGCGGCAGCGGCAGCGCCAGCTTGCCGGCGGCATCGCGATAATGAAGCTGGCCTTCATAGACCGCCGCATCCCAATCCTGCCCGCGGATGAGCAGCCGTGCGCCGGCCAGCCCGGCCACCTCGGCAATGCGCGCCGTCACCGCCGCCGGGTGCCGGCCGGTGACCAGCGGCACGCCGCGCTTGGCAATGCCGGCCTTCTCGCGCGCGATGTCGAGGATGGTGGGACCCAGCCATTGGGTGTGATCCAGCCCGAGCTGGGCGATGCCGGTGACCAGCGGCTGCGCGATGAGGTTGGTGGCATCCATGCGCCCGCCCAACCCCACCTCGATGATCGCGGCATCGGCCGGCACGGTGGCAAAGGCCAGGAAGGCCGCAGCGGTGGTCAGTTCGAAGAAGGTGATCGGCGCCGCGCCATTGGCGGTCAGCACGTCCTTCAACAGGACGATCAGCGCCTCGTCGCTGATCAGCTGGCCGGCCAGGCGGATACGCTCGTTGAAGCGCACCAGGTGCGGGCTGGTATAGACATGGACACGGTGGCCCTGCGCCTCCAGGCAGGCGCGCAGCATGGCGCAGCTGCTGCCCTTGCCGTTGGTGCCGGCAACGTGGAACACGGGGGGCAGGCGGTGATGCGGATTGCCCAGCGCCGCCAGCAACCGTTCGAGGCGGCCGAGCGTGAGGTCAATCTCTTCCGGGTGAAGCTCGTAGGCCTGGCGCAGCAGGCGATCGAGCGCCGGATTGTCAGACTGTGCACGCGGCATCTTCGCGCCTGTGGTGGCCGCGCCGGAACTGGTGCCCCCGCCTCCAGCGATGCCCTTAGTGGTCACGCCGCCAGCGTCCCGGCAGCCCGCCGTGCCATCAAGAGGCCAAGCAGGCGGCCGAGCACCTCTTTCAGGTCGCGGCGGTGGACCACCATGTCGAGCATGCCGTGCTCGAGCAGATATTCGGCGCGCTGGAAGCCTTCGGGCAGCTTCTCGCGGATCGTCTGTTCGATCACGCGCTGGCCGGCAAAGCCGATCAGGGCATTGGGCTCGGCGATCTGCACGTCGCCCAGCATGGCATAGCTGGCGGTCACGCCGCCGGTGGTGGGATCGGTGAGGACGACAATATAGGGCAACCCGGCCTCGTTGAGCTGCTGGATACCCACCGTGGTGCGCGGCATCTGCATCAGTGAAAGTATGCCTTCCTGCATGCGGGCGCCGCCAGCCGCGGTGAACACCACATAGGGCGCCTGGGCGGCCAGCGCGGCATCCACGCCGGACAGGAAGGCCTCGCCCACGCCCATGCCCATGGAGCCGCCCATGAAGGCGAAATCCTGGACACCCACGATGGCGCGCTGGCCCAGAATCTGCCCATCGGCCACCATCATCGCCTCGGGCTCTGCAGTGGCCGTTCGCGCCGCCTTCAGGCGATCGGTGTATTTCTTCTGGTCCTTGAACTTCAGCGGGTCCTCGGCCACGCGGGCGGCCGGCAGCACCCGATACTCGCCGTCGAACAGCTGGGCAAAGCGCGCCCTGGGGCCGATGCGATCATGATGCTCGCAGCGCGGGCAGACGGACGCATTGTCTTCCCACTCCTTGGTGTAGACCATGGCGCCGCAGTTCTTGCACTTGGTCCACAGATTGTCCGGCGTGTCCCGGCGGGCGAGAAACCCGGTCAATTGCTGACGGGTGCGGGTGATCCAGCTCACTGGGCCATCTCCTTGGCGGCGATCTCGGTCCGGGCGGCGCGCACGGCCTGGGCCAGCGCCGCCACCTGGGCGGCAACACGGGCCGGAATGTCGTTGGCGCGCGCTTCAGCGGCGGCACCGATGGCGTCCACGATGGCGCTGCCCACCACCACGGCATCGGCATGGGCGGCCACGGCTGCGGCCTGT
>NZ_WMHO01000315.1 GCF_010994245.1 Sandarakinorhabdus rubra | reverse complement strand
GTCAACTGGCAGGCCTGGTGGGACCCGGCACACAGCTACAGCGAGGTGCCCGGTGCGCTGCGGCTCGATGCCCGGGCCGGCGGCGCGCTCGTCGAACGCTGGCCGGGCGGCAGCGTGGAGCATGCCCGGGTGCTGGCGGCACTTCCACCGTCGCTGCTGCGGCTGGCAGGCGGCTTCGGCCCGCTTCAGGCGCTGCCCGTCGGGGCCGTGCTGGAGTTTGCGATCACCACCGAGAACGACAGCACCCGCCTGGCCATGACCTATCGCGTGGCGGGGGGCGCCGGCCTCAAGCTCGACACGCTGGCCGGCCCGGTCGACAGCGTGATGAGCGCCGCCTTTGACCGCCTTGTCACCTATGCCAACACCGGCCAGAAGCCCTGAAGGGAAAGCGCCATGCCCGCCCGCATCATCGAGTCCAATCCGCAGCCCTTCGCGGCCCGCAGCATCGATCCGGTCACCCTCGATATCATCGAGAATGCGTTGAGGAACGCCCGCATCGAGATGGACGCGACGCTGGTGCGCACCGCCATGAGCCCCGGCATCCGCGAGCAGGGCGATGCCTTTCCGATGATCGCCAACCCGGCGGGCAAGATGATCGTCGGCCAGTTCGGCAGCTTCATCGATGGCTTCCTGAGGGGCTGGGACGGCAGCATCGAGGAAGGCGACATGATATTCCTGTCCGATCCCTACAGCTGCGAAGGCGCCATCTCGCACAGCAACGACTGGCTGGTGCTGCTGCCCGTCTATCGTTCTGGCCGGCTGGTGGCATGGACGGCGATGTTCGGCCACCAGAGTGACATCGGTGGCAAGGTCGCCGGCTCCATGCCGATCGATGCCCGCGCCATCTTTGAAGAGGGCGTGCGCATCCCGCCGGTGAAGATCTGGAAGAAGGGCGAGTATAACGAGGACCTGGTGAAGCTGGTGATGCACCAGACCCGCAAGCCCGACTGGTGCGCCGCCGACCTCAATGCCCTGATCGCGGCCTGCCGGGTGGCGGCGCGGCGCATCGACGAGATGTGCGCCCGCTTTGGCGAGGACGAGGTGATCGCCGCCATGGACGCGCTGCTGGCCCGCAACCACCGCGCCATGAAGGCGCTGATCGCCAGCTCCGTCTCCACCGACAAGGTGAGCTTTGAAGACTTCGTCTGCGATGACGGCGTTGGCTATGGCCCCTACAAGATCCGCTGCACCATGCAGCGCGTCGGCGACAAGGTGGTGCTGGATTTCGACGGCACCGATCCGCAAAGCGACGCAGCGATCAATTTCTATTTGAACGAGAACATGTTCAAGATGTTCTTCGGCATCTACATGATCATGGTCTTCGATCCGCAGATCATGTTCAATGATGGCTTCTATGATCTGATCGAGGTGAAGATCCCGGAAGGCTCGCTCTTGAAGCCGCGCTACCCGGCTGCCCTGTCGGGCCGCACCCACGCGCTGGGCCGCATCTTCGATCTCCTGGGCGCCCTGCTTGGCCAGCGCACGCCCGAATTCCTGTGCGCAGCCGGCTTCTCCTCCTCGCCGCACCTCATGTATTCCGGGCGCGACGAACGGCCGGGCAAGGGTGGCGAATGGTTTCAGCTGTTCCAGATCGGCTTTGGCGGCATCCCCGGCAAGCCGTTCGGCGACGGGCCCGACGGCCATTCGCTGTGGCCCGGCTTCACCAACGTGCCCAACGAATTCCTGGAACGCTATTTCCCGCTGCGCATCGAACGCTATGAAGCGCTGGCCGACAGTGGCGGCGCCGGCAAGTTCCGCGGCGGCAACGGCATTCTGATGAGCTATCGCTTCCTCAGCGCCGGCAGCGTATCCATCCACGATGACCGCTGGTTCACCTATCCCTGGGGCGTCAACGGCGGCGCGCCGGGCAGCCGCGCCCGCAAGATCCTCGAAAAGCCGGACGGCACCACCAGCATCGTCGCCAACAAGCTCGACCGGCTGGAGGTGGCAGCTGGCGACATCCTGCACTTCATCACCTGGGGCGGCGGCGGCTGGGGCAACCCGCTGGAGCGCGATCCCGAACTGGTGGGCCTCGAGATCCGTCAGGGCCTGGTGAGCGCGGCGGGCGCCCGCGCCTATGGCGTGGTCGCCGATGGCGAGGGCCGGGTCGATGCCGCCGCCACCGCCGCGCTGCGTGCCGAACTGGCC
>NZ_WMHO01000314.1 GCF_010994245.1 Sandarakinorhabdus rubra | reverse complement strand
GACGCAGAGGCGGGGCTGGATGGCGCCCGCGCCGCCAGCCTGGTCGCCGCGGTCAACGCCGTGATCGACACCGGCACCACGCGCGAACGCGCCGTGGCGGCGCAGGTGCCGGCCGAGGTGATCCTGATGCTGGTGCTGTTTGCCACGGTCTCGGCCTTCCTGCTCGGCTATGTGCTGGCCGCGCATGGCGAGCGTCACCGCTTTGCCAGCCTCGTGCTGTTCGGCCTGATGGGGTTGACGATGATGCTGATCCTCGATCTCGACCGGCCCACCGACGGCGCCATCCTGACCGACCAGACGGCGATGCGCGACCTGGTGGCCAGCCTTGCGCGCGCAGCCCCTCCTGCATCATGATGGGTGCATGCGCGCCGTCCTTCCCGCCGTCCTGCTACTTGGCCTGATGACCGGCTGCCACGAACAGCGCGCCCAGCTTGGGCATGCGCTGTCGGGCCAGCCGCCGGTGATCGCGGGGACGCTGGAGGGAGAATGGGTGCTGGCCGATCTCAACGGCGGCGGCGTGCCGGAGGCCGGGATCAGCCTGCGGTTCGACCCGGGTGACCAGAACACCAGTCGGGTTTCGGGCAAGAGCGGCTGCAACCAGTTCACCGGCGACTGGCGCCAGACCGGCGCCGCGTTGAAACTGGGGCCGCTGGCCAGCACGATGATGGCCTGCCCGGCGCCTGTGATGGCGGTAGAGCAGCGGTTTCTCGCCGTGCTGGGCGCGGTGACCAGCGTCACCTATACGCAAGGTGGCGAGGCCATATTGTCGGCGCCGGATGGCCGCAGGCTGCGGCTGCGCCGGCCGCCGAAATCGGCACAATAGGCCGCCTCAGGCAGCTTCGCGGTCGATCGAAAGGTCGGCAAGGGTGGTGTGATCGAGGATGTTGGCGGTCTGCTCGCGCACCGTCAGCATCACCTTGCGGATGACGCAGGTCGATTCCTCGAAACAGTCGACACAGCGCTGGTAGGCCGACAGCGACACGCAGGGTACCAGCGCGATCGGCCCTTCGATCAGGCGAATGATCTCGCCGAAGCTGATCTGCCCGGCCGGCCGCGCCAGCCGATAGCCCCCCATCTTGCCGCGATAGCTGTTGACCAGGCCACCGTTCTTCAGATCGAGCAGGATCGCTTCGAGAAACTTGCGCGGCAGCTTCTGATCGGCAGCGATGGCCGAGATCGGCACCGGCGCCACGCCGCCCGACCGGGCAATGAAGATGAGCGCGCGCAGCGCATAGCGGGACCGCTGGGTAAGCACGTATCTCCTATGCACCAACAGGGAATTGCTGCCAAGGCGCGGCAAGCTCCCCAGATGCGCTTTCCTGCCCCGACAAACGTAGTCCCACCAAGTGGCGGATTTTGCCGATGTTCGGCGTTCTGCACTATATGTGTATTTCCATTGTAATACAGCAATGCGCCTAACCCGTTGATTCAAATGGAGACGCTGCGTCTGGCCCAAGTTGGCACACGCCTTGCTACGTGTCCGGCATCGACGCCGGACGCCCCGGCCCGACGCCAGAAGGAGGACCCAAATGATCGCATCTGCCCATCCGCTTTCCCGCAGCCTGGCCGGAGTCGCCGGCACGCTGCTGCTCGCCGGCCTGTGCATTGCCGGTGCCACCGCACCGGCCGCCGCCACCCCTGTCACCAGCCAGGCCCGCATCAGCCAGAACGAGCATGGCGAGCGCGTCGCCCTGGTCCCGCACGCCGATCTCGACCTTGGCAGCAAGGAAGGGCGCGAAAAGCTGGAAGCCCGCATCCGGATCGCCGCCCGCAAGGTGTGCGAGAACAGCGGCGTCGAACCATGGAGCGCGTTCCAGGAAGGCCGCTGCGTGCAAGAGGCGGTGCGCAACGGCCGCCACGCCGCGATGGCGGCGGCGAGCCAGCGCCGCGGCGCCTGACCGCGAAACTGCCACCGGATTCGCTTCCCGTGGTTCCCCCTCTCCACGGGCATGGTGCGGCCCCTCCAGCCCTCTTCAGGCCGCACCCCGCGTGCTGCCCGGCGCCTGTTCCCTCGGCGCCGGGCAGCATTGCTTTTGCCGGCAAAGCCGCCATGGTCAGGCCATGCGCCACCGTCGCCACCTGCTGCTGCTCCCACTGCTGCTGTCGGCGCTGCCAGCCGCCGCCGAACGGGCCCGCGCCCTGGGCATCG
>NZ_WMHO01000313.1 GCF_010994245.1 Sandarakinorhabdus rubra | reverse complement strand
GATCAGCCATGGCATTGACCTCGGCCCGCGAGAGCCGGCGCGCGCCTATTTCGCCCGCGCCCAGGCCCGCGAACTGGCCGGCGAGCTGCGCGGCGCAATGGAGGATTATGCGGCTGCGGCGCGCGCCGATCCGGACTGGCCGGCGCCCGCCGAGGAACTCAAGCGGTTCCGCGTCGAGCGCCGGAAAGTCCTGCGGGGGTAACCGCTTACTCGGCCGCGACCGGCAGGGCGTCCACCGTCTCGCCGCCGCCGATCACCACCTTGCGCGGCTTCTTGTGTTCCGGGATCTCGCGCACCAGGTCGATGTTCAGGAGCCCGTTTTCGAAGCCGGCGCCGGTCACCTTGATCGTGTCGGCCAGCTGGAAGCGGCGCTCGAACGCACGCTTGGCAATGCCGCGATGCAGGAACTGGCGGGTGGTGCCTTCGGCTTCCTGTGCGGCCTGGCCGATCACCACCAGCGTGTTTTCCTGCACGGTGATGTCGAGCTCGGACTGGGCAAAGCCGGCCACTGCCATCTGGATGCGGTAGGCCCCGTCGCCGAGCTTCTCGATGTTGTACGGAGGGTAGGCGTCGCCGGCGTCGAGACGACCGGCATATTCGACCAGCCGGTTCAGATTCTCGAATCCGATGGACGAACGCAGCAAAGGCGAAATATCAAATCCACGCATGGCAAAGTCCTTTCCAAAGCGAAATGCCGATGAACCCGCCCAATCCGGGCCGGGTGAGGCCGACGGTCCTCATGGCCCCGCCGACGCTGCCGGCAATGCGGATGCTGCCGGCAACGCAGATCTGGGCAATCTCCCGCCGGTTTCAAGAGGGCGCCGCAAGCCGTCTGCGCCGCGCCTTCGCCCCCTGCTCGATGCCCTGTTCCGCGACGCCACTGTTGCTGCGGAAGCGGCGCGGCGCTGGTCGGACGGACCGGGCCGGCTGTGGCGTGAGGCGCTGCCGCCGCAGCCGGGCGCGGTCGCCGCGCTGGCGCATCTCGATCTCCACACCCGCCTGATGCAGGTGATGAACTGGCTGCTCGATCCAGCGCATCATGGCCAGGTCAAGGGTCTCAAGCCCTTTACCCATCCGCCGTGTCCGCCATTGGCCGAGGATCACCCGCTGCGCGCCACCGAGGGCCTGGCCCTTGCGGAAGCCGCCCGCGCGCTTCATGCCCGCGCCGCGGCCTTGGCCGCTGCCCATCCCCTGGCGGCAGACCCTTCCGACGACACGCCCTGACGAGGACATTTGATGCACCCCTTCCACCTTGCCATCCCGGTTGATGACCTCGCGGCCGCCCGCCATTTCTATGGCGAGGTGCTGGGTTGCCCCGAGGGCCGATCCAGCGAGACCTGGATCGATTTCGATTTCAATGGCCACCAGCTGGTGGTGCATCATGCGCCGAAGAGCGCCATCCACCGCAACCCGGTCGATGGTGACAGCGTGCCGGTGCCGCACTTCGGCATGGTGCTGGATTGGGCCGCCTGGGAGGCGCTTGGCGCGCGCATCCGTGCGGCCGGCTTTGCGTTCGAGCTGGAACCGCACGTGCGCTTTGCCGGCAAGCCTGGCGAGCAGGGCACCTTCTTCCTGTTCGATCCGGCCGGCAACGCGCTGGAATTCAAGGCGATGCGGAACCCGGCCAACCTGTTTGCCCGGCAGGATTGAGGCCGGCGCGCCGTCCTGCCCGGGCCAACAGGCGCAGGGGGGCATGTCGCCACACCCGGCTCCCATAATCGGCCATGTGGGGTAAAGCCCCGCCATGCTCGCGCATTCGCCTTCCGCCATGGCCTCCCGGCCGGCTTCGCCGCACACTGCTGCTGGGCCGGTTCTGGACGTGGCGGGCCTGGCCCGCTCGGTGGCACTGCCCGGCGGCGGCGCGCGGCAGCTGTTCGCCGGCGTCGACCTCGCTGTCGCGGCTGGCGAGGTGGTGGCGATCACCGGGGAATCGGGGGTCGGCAAGTCCACCCTGCTCAACATCATTGCCGGGCTTGATGCTGCCGATGCCGGCCGCGTGACCATTGCCGGCCGCGACATCGCCCGCCTGCCGGAGGCCGAGCGGGCCGCGCTGCGCTGCGCCCATGTCGGATTCGTGTTCCAGGCCTTCCACGTGCTGCCGCACCTTGATCTGGCCCGCAACGTGGCGCTGCCGCTGCTGCTGGCCGGCGCCGGCGAGGCGGCGGCACTGGCGCGGGCCAGCG
>NZ_WMHO01000312.1 GCF_010994245.1 Sandarakinorhabdus rubra | reverse complement strand
CCCGGAACGCTGGCGGGCGTGATGGCGCGGCCCGGGCCGCGGTGGCGGCTCGAGCCGGCACCGGCGCCGCGCCAGCAGCGGCAAAACGGCCACAAGCCGGGCTGAATCGCCCGTCATGCGAGGCAAAGGGGCGCATGTGGCGGCGGTTGCGATTGCAACGGCGCCGATCCGGCCTATCTTGCAGTGGTGGGATTGTCGGCCTGCCGACGAACCCTTCGCGTATCTGCGTTGGAATTGAACGGGAAGTGTCGATGTCAGAAGGTCCCAACAAGCGTCCCCCCAACCCGTGGATGAAGAATCTCGGCCTGTGGGTGGTGATCCTGCTCGGCCTCGCCGTGGTGGTCAACCTTATGCAGGGCGGCACCAGCAGCCGCAGCGGGGATACGCTGGCCTATTCCGACTTCCTGGCCCGGGTCGAGGACGGCGCCGTGCGCTCGGTCGAGATCCGCGGTGACGAGATCGTGGGCCGCACGAGCGGCGACGAGGCGTTCCGCACCTTCAACCCCGGTGACAGCCAGCTGATCGAGCGACTGCGCGCCAAGGGCGTGCGCTTCGATGCCAAGCCGGAGGAAAGCCGCAGCCTGGTGGCGCAGCTGTTCTTCAACATGCTGCCGTTCGTGCTGATGATCGGCATCTGGATCTTCGTGATGCGCCAGATGCAGAACGGCGCCGGCCGCGGCGCCATGGGCTTTGGCAAATCGCGCGCGAAGCTGCTGGTGCAGAAGGAAGGCCGCGTGACCTTCGACGATGTCGCCGGCATCGACGAGGCGCGCGAGGAGCTGCAGGAGATCGTCGACTTCCTGAAGGACCCGGGCCGCTTCAGCCGGCTGGGCGGCAAGATCCCCAAGGGCGCGCTGTTGGTCGGCCCGCCCGGCACCGGCAAGACGCTGCTGGCCCGCGCCATCGCGGGTGAGGCCAATGTGCCGTTCTTTTCCATCTCCGGCTCGGATTTCGTCGAGATGTTCGTCGGCGTCGGCGCATCCCGCGTTCGCGACATGTTCGAACAGGGCAAGAAATCGGCCCCGTGCATCATCTTCATCGACGAGATCGACGCGGTCGGCCGCTCGCGCGGTGCCGGCCTCGGCGGTGGCAACGATGAACGCGAGCAGACGCTGAACCAGCTGCTGGTCGAGATGGACGGATTTGACGCCAACGAGGGCATCATCATCATCGCCGCCACCAACCGGCCCGACGTGCTCGATCCGGCGCTGCTGCGCCCCGGCCGCTTCGACCGCCAGGTGGTGGTGGGCCGCCCGGACATCGACGGCCGCGAGAAGATCCTGGCCGTCCACATGAAGAAGGTGCCGCTGGCGCCCGACGTGAACGCCCGCACCATCGCCCGCGGCACCCCGGGCTTTGCCGGTGCCGATCTCGCCAACCTCGTCAACGAGGCGGCGCTGCTCGCCGCCCGGCGCGGCAAGCGACTGGTCTCCATGCGCGAGTTCGAGGACGCCAAGGACAAGGTGCTGATGGGCACCGAGCGCAAGACCATGGCGATGACCGAGGACGAGAAGAAGATGACTGCCTATCACGAGGCCGGTCACGCGCTCGTCTCGCTGCACGAGCCGGCGTCTGATCCGATCCACAAGGCCACCATCATCCCGCGCGGCCGTGCGCTGGGCATGGTGATGCGCCTGCCGGAGCGCGACCAGTACAGCTATCACCGTGACAAGATGTACGCGAACCTGGCGGTGGCCATGGGAGGCCGCGTGGCGGAAGAGGTGATCTTCGGCCATGACAAGGTCAGCTCCGGCGCCTCGTCTGACATCAGCTATGCCACTGACCTCGCCCGTTCGATGGCCACCCAGTGGGGCATGTCCGACAAGCTCGGCCCACTGAAATATGTCGAGAACCAGGAGGAGGTGTTCCTGGGCCACAGCGTGACGCGCGCCCAGAACATGTCGGAAGAAACCGCCCGGCTGATCGACTCCGAAGTCCGCACCATCGTCACCACCGGCTATGATCGCGCCAAGCAGGTGCTGACCGACCATATCGACCAGCTGCACGCCATTGCCGGCGCCCTGCTGGAATATGAGACGCTGACCGGCGACGAGATCAAGACGGTGATGGACGGCGGCACCATCGATCGCGGCAGTGCCACCACCACGCCGGTGTCGCGCCCGGCCGCCGGCGCATCGGCCATTCCCAAGGCCGGCCGCCGTGGCTCCGGCCTTGGCGAGGCCCCGGCC
>NZ_WMHO01000311.1 GCF_010994245.1 Sandarakinorhabdus rubra | reverse complement strand
CCTTCAGGATCGGGCGGGCCGCCGGGCCGAGGATCAGGCCGCCGTGCTCCGGGTCCCGCTCCAGCGCGTCCATGGCCTCCAGCTGGCGGGCCAGCGCGCGCCACTGGTCAGCCGGCCACTCGCGGCCGATGCCGAACACGGCGAGGCCATCGTGGCGGAATTTCGCCACCTTTTCCGATGCCTTGCCGGCCAGCACGTCGACCAGGTGGGTCACGCCAAAGCGCTGCCCGGTGCGATAGGCGGCCGAGAGCAGCTTGCGCGCCGCCTCGGTGGCGTCGATCAGCTCCGGCGGGTCGAGGCAGTTGTCGCAATTCCCGCAACGCGTCGGCGGGGTTTCGCCGAAATAGTGCAGCAGCTGCGCGCGCCGGCAACCCGGCGTGTCGAGAAAGGCGATCAGCGCATTCAGCCGCCGCGCCTCGCCGGCCTTGAACGCCTCGCTGCCGTCGCTGGCGGCGATGAAGCCGCGCTGGCGGGCAACATCCTCGCCGCCCCAGATCAGCTGGGCCACCGCCGGGTCACCATCGCGGCCGGCGCGGCCGGTTTCCTGATAATAGGCCTCGATCGAGCGCGGCAGCCCGGCGTGGACCACGAAGCGCACGTCCGGCTTGTCGATGCCCATGCCGAAGGCGATGGTGGCGACCATCACCATGTCCTCGGCGGCCACGAACTCAGCCTGGTGGCGGGCGCGTGTCGCCGGCTCCAGCCCGGCATGATAGGGCCGGGCGCGGATCCCGGCGTCAGACAGCATGGTGGCGATCGTCTCGGTGGCAGCGCGGGTGGGGGCATAGATGATGCCAGCCTGCCCCGCGTGGCCGGCGAGGAAGTCCATCAGCTGCCGCTTCAGATTGTCCCGCCCCGCCACCTGGTAGCGGATGTTGGGCCGGTCAAAGCCCGACAGGGTCACCCGGTCGGCGGCGATGCCCAGCTGTACGGCTATGTCGGCGCGGGTCTCGCGGTCGGCGGTGGCGGTCAGCGCGATGCGCGGCACACCGGGCAGCGCATCGCAGAAGGGCTTGAGGCGGCGATACTCGGGTCGGAAATCATGGCCCCACTGGCTCACGCAATGCGCCTCGTCGATGGCCACCAGCGCAATCGGAACGCGCGCCACCAGGCTCGAGAAACCGTCGGTCAGCGCCCGTTCCGGGGAGACATAGAGGAGATCGAGCTGGCCATCGGCCATCGCCCGCCACACCTGCCCGCTGTCGGCCGACTGGCTGTTGAGCGTGGCGGCGCGCACGCCGGCCGCCGACAGGCTGCGCACCTGGTCTTCCATCAGGGCGATGAGCGGCGAGATGACAAGCCCGGTGCCGGGCCGGATCAGCGCCGGCACCTGGTAACAGATGGACTTGCCGGCCCCCGTCGGCATGATCGCCAGCACATCGCGCCCAGCCAGCACATCTTCGATGATCGCTTCCTGCGGGCCGCGAAAGGCGGCGTGGCCGAACACGGTGGACAACACTTGGGACGGGGTCATGGCCCAAGCGATAGCGGCTGGCGTGCGCCGCTGCTATGGCCTTGGCCATGCCACGCCCGATTCCGACTGTCAGTTTGCGCCGGGCGCTGGCCTGGCTGTCGTTCATCCTGCTGTTGGCGGTGGCCGCCTTCATCCTGTGGCAGGAGTTGCGCGGGCCGCAAGCGGTTCCCGTCGCGCCGTCGCGTGTCGTGGCGGTTGCCGCTGCGCCGCTGGCAGCGCCCGCTGGAACCGGGGCGCTGCGGCTGGCGGGCGCCGTGGTGCTGACCAGCGCCGATGCCGACTTTGGCGGCCTGTCGGGGCTGGCGGCACTGCCCGATGGCCGGTTGCTGGCGGTCAGCGATGCCGGGCAATGGTTGCGCTTCACGCCGGTGCTGGCCGGTGGTCGCCTCGCCGGCGTGGCGGGTGCCGAGATGGGCGCCATCCCTGCGCTGGGCGCCACCAAGCAGGATCGGGATACGGAGGCCATCGCCTTCACGGCCGCCGGCGAGACGCTGGTGAGCCTGGAGCAGCAGCACCGCATCCTGCGCTTTTCCGGCATCGGCCCGCCACGCCGGCTGGCCGGCACGCTGTGGCGGACAGAAGCGATCAGCTGGCCGTCGAACGGCGGCGGCGAGACGCTGGCGGCGCTGCCCGATGGTGCGCTTCTGTGGGTCGCCGAAAGCGCCCGCGCCGGAGGTGGAGAGGCGCGGCGCGCGCTGCTGATCGCCGCCGATGGC
>NZ_WMHO01000310.1 GCF_010994245.1 Sandarakinorhabdus rubra | reverse complement strand
CGCGCACGAGGGCGTGGAGCGCGCCCGTGAGGCGCATCGGCAGAGCATCGGTCATCGGCTCGCCGGGCCAGGTAGCGAGGCGCTGGCCGGTCCGGCTGTCAGACGGCACAAAGCTTGCCAGCGCCCGGCACAGCGCGCCGGTGAAGGGCGCGCCCAGCCCCGCACAGAAGCGGGCCTGCTTATGGAGGGCAGCCTCGACGGCGGCGCCTGACGGGGCCCCGGAATGGGACATTGCCGGCCTCAATCCTCCGGCGCGATGGTGACGGTGAGGCCGTCGAGCGCGGGGGTGAAGGGAATCTGGCACGAAAGACGGCTGTTCGGCCGGTTGTTCTCGGACGAGTCGAGCAGGTCAGCCTCGTCGGCACCGGCCGGGCCGGTACGGGCCATGTCACCCTCGGCCACATGCACGTGGCAGGTGGCGCAGGAACAGCAGCCGCCGCACAGCGCCAGCAGTTCCGAGATGCCGGCATCCTTGATGATTTCCATCACGCTCATGCCGGGCGTGGCGGTCAGTGTGTGGCTTTGTCCGTCGCGGGTGATCACGGTGATGCTGGCCATCTTGTCCTCTTGGTTCTGCAAAAGCCCGCGCCCCTGTAGCGGCCCGGCACGCTTGCCGCTAGGGGAGTGGAGACGGGAGGACAAGATGCGCATCGCCCACCATTTCGCACCACCAATGTCGGCCCTGCTCACCGGCCTGCCCGGCATCACGGCGGCCCGCCACATCCCGGCCGAAGCCCGCTGGGACCTGCCAACAGACGTTGACGTGCTGTTCGTGCTGCACGGCGAAGGCGCCGAGCGCGACGAGGCCAACCACGCACCGCGCCCCGCCGGCTGGCCGGGGGAGGTGAAGCTGGTGCAGTTGGCGAGCGCCGGGGCCGATGATTATCCGCCGTGGATCTGGGAGGCGCCCAAGGTGGCGAGCGCCTCGGGCACCACCGCCATCCCGATCTCCGAATATGCGCTGGCTGTCATGCTGGCCCACGCCAAGCGGCTGGCCGAGGTGACGCTGCGGCCCGGCGAGGCCTGGCCCGACCGGCAGATGTTCGTGAACCAGCCGCTGGGCCTGCTCAGTGGCCGCACCCTGGGGCTGTTGGGGCTGGGCAACATCGCGCGCCGGGTGGGTCAGCTGGCCAACGCGTTCGGCATGACCATCCTTGCCGCCCGCGCCAGTGCCGCCCCCTCCCCCGATCCGTGGATCGCCGTGGCACCGCTGGACGAGGTGGTGGCCCGCGCCGATCACCTGGTGCTGGCCGCGCCGATCACGCCGGCCACCCAGCACCTGCTGAACGCCGATCGGCTGGGCCGCATGAAGGCCGATGCCCATATCGTCAACGTCGGGCGCGGCGGCCTGATCGACCAGGAGGCGCTGCTGGCCGAACTGGACAAGGGCCGGCTGTGGGCCAGCCTTGATGTCACCGATCCGGAACCGCTGCCGGCCGGTCACCCGCTGATCGGTCACCCGCGCTGCCGGGTGACCCCGCACATCAGCTGGTCCAACCCCGACATCAACAAGGCGATCATGCAGCGGCTGGTGGAGAATATCCGCCGGCTGGGCGCCGGCGAGCCGCTCCTCGGTGCGATCGTCTGAGGCTCAGAAGGGCAGGATGCGGCCCTTCTTGGTGAAGTTCATGTAGCCGGCGTTGAGGCCCAGCCGCCAGCCGACGCCCAGCTTGATCGGCACGATCACGACATTGTCGCGCTGCAGATAATTGGCGGTGAAGCCGCCTATCAGATAGGCCTTGCCCTCGGCTGCCGGGTAGCGGCGATACAGATCTTCGGTGTCGTTCAGGTTGTAGACCAGCGCGAACACCTTGGAGCCGTCGCCGCCGATGTCGAAGCCCACCGAGGGCCCGGTCCAGTGCACGCGGCGTTCTCCCTCCACCTTGTGGAACAGCGTGCCGGAACCATAGCGCACACCCACCACGATGGCGCCGCCGGCCTCGCGGCCGACGATATAGGCATTGGGTTCGCCGCGATCCTTGAAGGTCTTGCGCACGATGTCGGCAAGTCCTTCGGCGCCCTTGCCGAACACATTCTCGGCGGCGGCGAGCACGTCGCGCTCCTGATAGGTGCTGGCGGCCGGGGCAGGCGCGGGATCGGGGGAAGCCGCAGGCGCCTGTGTGGCTTCGGGAGTGGGAGCAGGCGGCGCGGCGACCGGGGGAGTGGCAGCTGGGAGCGCAGCGGGGGCGGGGGCCGGCGACGACGCC
>NZ_WMHO01000031.1 GCF_010994245.1 Sandarakinorhabdus rubra | reverse complement strand
GTTCGGCGAGGTGCAGCGCCGCCGACAGGCCGGTGGCGCCGCCGCCGACAATGGCGACATCGGCGCGCACATCGGCGGCCAGCGCAGGACGCTCGGGCGCGGCATGGGCGGTGGCCGCATACCAGCTGTGCGCGAAGGCGAGGCTGTCGGTCACACCTTCAGAAGCAGGTGGTCACGTTCCCAGCTGCTGATCACGCCCTGGAAGGCCTCCAGCTCGGCGGCCTTGATGGTGGTGAAGCTGCGGAAGAAATAATCGCCCAGGAGCACCCGCACCGGATCGCAATCGTTGAAGCGCTCCAGCGCTTCTTCCAGGCTGCGCGGCAGCGTGCGTTCGAAGTTATAGGCGTTGCCCGACGTTTTCGGTGACGGCTCCAGCTCTTCCGTCATGCCCAAATAGCCGGCGATGAGCGTAGCGGTCATCGCCAGATAGGGGTTGGCATCGGCGCCGGGCAGGCGGTTCTCGACGCGGCGGTTGTGGCGATCGGTGATCGGAACTCGGAGCCCGCAGCTGCGGTTGTCGCTGCCCCACTGCACGTTGATCGGCGCCCCATGATCGGGCCGCATCCGGCGGAAGCTGTTAACGTTGGGCGCGAACATCGGCGCCAGCGCGGGCAGATAGCCCTGCAGCCCGCCGACGAAATGGCGGAACAGCGCGGCATCGCTGCCGTTGCTGTTGGCAAAGAGATTGTGGCCATCGGCCAGGTCCACCACCGACGTGTGTAGGTGCATGGCGCTGCCCGGCTGATGCTCCATCGGCTTGGCCATGAAGGTCGCATAGACGCCGTGCTTCAGCGCCACCTGCCGCACGATGCGCTTGAACAGCATCACCTGGTCGGCCACCCGCACCGGATCGCCGTGCACGAAGTTGATCTCAAGCTGGGCGGTGCCGGCTTCGTGGATCATGGTGTCGAGGTTGAGCTCGGCGGCCTCGGCATATTCGTAGATCGCCTCGATCAGGTCCTCATGCTCGGTGATGGCTTCGAGGCCATAGGGCTGCGACGAGGTTTCGGCGCGGCCCGAGCGGCCGGCCGGCGGGGTGAGCGGGATGTCCGGATCGGGATTGGGGGCGGTGAGGTAGAATTCCAGTTCCGGCGCCATCACCGGTTGCCAGCCCTTTTCCTCATACAGCGCCAACACCCGTTTCAGGAGGTGGCGCGGCGAAGAGGCCCAGGGCGTACCATCGGCATGATGGGCATCGGCGAACACGTAGGCGGTCGGCGTCTTGAATCCCGGCGCCACGCACAAGGTTGTGGGATCCAGCCTCAGAACCATATCTGGGTCGGAAAAGGCCTCCACATGCTCATCGACATCGGCATAATCGCCGGTGATCGTCAGCGAGAAGATCGACGAGGGCAGCCGCAACGCGTTGTTGCGGGAAAACTGCACCAGCTTGGCGGCCGGGAACACCTTGCCGCGTAGCACGCCGTTCATGTCGGGCACCAGGCATTCCACTTCGGATATGCCCCGGTCACGCACCCAGTCGCCGATGTCGGCCATAATTGGTCCCTTGCTATCCTTCGTCTGCCAGCGACTTCAGGGCCGGTTCGGCCGCAGTGAGCGCGTCGGCAATCGTGTCCACCAGCCGATCAATCTCGGCATGGGTGATGATGAGCGGCGGGCTCATCACGATCGAATCCTTCACCGCCCGCACCATCAGGCCCCTGGCGATGCAGAGGTCACGCACGACAATACCCGAGTTGCGGCCAGTTCCGAAGCGCCGATTGGTGCCCGGTTCGGCCACGATTTCAACAGCGCCAATCAGGCCCAGGCTGCGCGCCTCCCCCACCAGCGGGTGCTGCGCCAGTTCGGCCAGCCGCCGCGCCAGATAGGGGCCGCTGTCCTCGCGGGTGCGGCGCACGAGGTCCTCGCGCTCCATGATCTCGAGGTTCTTCAATGCCACCGCAGCGGCGGTCGGATGGCCCGAATAGGTATAGCCATGGACGAAATCATCGGGGTTGGACTTGATCGTCTCGACGATGAAATCGGCGACACCCACCGCCGAGATGGGGAGGTACCCCGACGACAGGCCCTTGGCCATGGTGACGAGATCGGGGCTGATGCCATAATGCTGGTGGCCGAACCACTGTCCGAGCCGGCCGAAGCCGCAGATCACCTCGTCGCAACAGAGCAGCACGCCATATTTGCGGCAGATCGCCTCCACCCGGGGCCAGTAGCCGGCGGGCGGGATGATGACCCCGCCGGCGCCCTGCACCGGCTCGCCAATGAACGCCGCCACATTCTCCGGCCCGGCGGCCAGGATGGCATCCTCCACCGCCTGCGCCGCGCGCATGGCAAACGCCTCTTCGCTTTCGTCGAAGCCCTCCACGAACTTGTAGGGCTGCATGACGTGGACAAAGCCGGGCAGCAGCGGGCCCCCTTGCGCGTGCATCGGCGCCATGCCGCCCAGGCTCATGCCGGCAATGGTGGAGCCATGATAGCCGTTGGTGCGCGCGATGATGATGTTGCGATTGGGTTCGCCTTTCACCTGCCAATAGTGGCGCGCGGTGCGGATCAGCGTGTCGATGGCCTCGCTGCCCGATGAGTTGAAGAAGATATGCTGGAGCCGCCCGCCCAGCAGCCCGGCCAGTTTGGTTGCCAGTTCCACCGTGGGCGGCGTCGTCGTCTTGAAGAAGCTGTTGTAGTAGGGCAGCTCCAGCATCTGCTTGTATGCTGCGTCCGCCAGTTCGGTGCGGCCATATCCGACATTCACGCACCACAGGCCGGCCATGCCATCCAGCAGCCGCACGCCGTCGCCATCGATGATGGTGGAGCCTTCGCCGCGCACGATGATGCGGCTGCCGCCCATGTCTTCCACGGCCTGCCAGTCCTGCTGGGGCGCGAGGTGATGGGCGACGTCGAGGCGCCTGAGTTCGGCGACGTCATGGTTGCGCAAAGGTGTGGCTGGTGGCGTCATGCAGGACCATCCGGAACAAGCGGCTGGCCGCGCAGGGCACGGCCGAGCAGGTGGAAGAAACGGGCAGAGTTAGGGTCAGTGTCGGGCGCCCATTCGGGGTGCCATTGCACGGCCAGCAGCGGCGCGCCACCAATGCGCGACGAGACCGCCTCCACCATGCCGTCGGGTGCGGTGGCTTCGACGGTGAGGCCCTCGCCCAGCCGGGCGATGCCCTGATAGTGGACGCTGTTGACGGTGAGGCGGGTCGCGTCGTGGGCGCGCGCCAGCAGGCCGCCGGGGCTGAGCGCGACATCGTGACGATGATCGAACATCGCCATGAACGGCACATCATCGGGGGCGTGGTGGGCGAGTCCCTTGCCGGCCTCGCGGGTGAGCGTGCCGCCCAGCGCCACGTTGATCTCCTGCAGGCCGCGGCAGATGCCGAACAGCGGCTTGCCCCGCGCCAGAACGCTGTGCACCAGCCCCGTGGCAATCGCGTCGCGGCCCGGATCGAAGGGCGGATCGCCCGTCTCCGCCTCGCCATAGCGCGATGGTTCAAGGTTCGACGGACTGCCGGTCAACAGCACGGCGTCCAGCCGGTCGATCACCTCCTCGGCGGCCATCAGATCGGGCAGCGACGGCACCAGCAGCGCGGCACAATCGGCGTGGCGCATGGCGGCTGTCACGTAACGGTTCATCACCGCCTGCGCCGGCTCGACGCCAACCTGCCGCGTGCAGCAGATGATACCGAGCACCGGTCTCATGTCAGCAGCACCGCTGGCGAACAGGCGTGCCAGGCCAGCCAGACCGTCTCGCCCAGGGCGAAATCCTCCTGGTCCCAGCGGGTGAGGTTGGAACGCAGTGCCTTCAGCCGCTGGCCATCGGCAAGTGTCACCTCATAGAGGCTCTCGCTGCCGAGATAGGCGACATGGGTGATGGTGCCGGCCACCACGTTGCGCCCCGGCGGCGCATCGCCGGGATGGGGCGGCGCGTCGGCCCACTTGTGCAGTTCGATCTTTTCGGGCCGCAGCGCCAGCCACAGCGTGGTGCCGGCCGCCCCGGTCACGCCATGATCGATGAACACCGGCTGGTCGACGCCGGCCACCGCCACCTCGGCATGATCGGGCTCATCGACCACCAGCTGCCCTTCCAGCAGGTTCACCGAGCCGATGAAATCGGCGACGAAGCGGCTGGCCGGGAATTCATATAGGTCAGACGGGCTGGCCACCTGCTGCAGCAGGCCGCGCTGCATCACCGCGCAGCGATCGGCCAGCGCCAGCGCCTCGTCCTGATCGTGCGTCACCATCACGAAGGTGATGCCGACCTGGGCCTGCAGCTGGCACAACTCGGTGCGCATCGCTTCGCGCAGCTTGGCATCCAGCGCGGACAACGGCTCATCCAGCAGCAGCACGCGCGGCCGCTTGACCAGCGCACGGGCCAGCGCCACCCGCTGCCGCTGCCCGCCCGACAGCTGATCCGGCTTGCGCCCGCCCAGCCCGTCAAGTTTGACCAGCGCCAGTGCCTCCTCCACCCGGCGCGCACGGTCCGCCGCATGGACGCCATCGACCTTCAGGCCATAGGCCACGTTGTCGGCCACGCTCATGTGCGGGAACACGGCATAGTTCTGGAACACCATGTTGACCGGCCGGCGGTTGGGCGGCACCAGCGTCACGTCCTCGCCATCGATGAAGATGCGGCCTTCGGATGGCACCTCGAAGCCGGCCAGCATGCGCAGCAACGTGGTCTTGCCGCAGCCTGATGGGCCAAGCAGCGCGAAGAACTCGCCCTCCTTCACCTCCAGGCTGACGTTGTCGACCGCGACCACCTTGCCATAACGCTTGGTGACGCCTTCGAAGTGGATGATGCTGTCCCCCTTCATCACGCCGCCTGTTTTGCAATGTCGGCCCCCTGCAGCCACAGCGCCAGCGCGGTGAGCGCGGCGGTGAGCAGGATGAGCAGGGTGGAGGCGGCGTTGACCGCCGGGGTGACCGAGAATCGCACCATCGAATAGACCTTGATCGGGAAGGTGATCGTGTCTGGCCCCGAGGTGAAGAAGGTGATGACGAAATCATCGAGGCTGAGCGTGAAGGCCAGCAGCGCGCCGGCCACCAGCCCCGGCACCAGGTGCGGCACCATGATGTCGCGGAAGATGCGCCACTCGCTGGCGCCCAGATCGCGCGCCGCTTCGGCCAGCGCGCCATCGAAGCCGGCCAGCCGAGCCCTGACCACCAGCGCCACGAAGCTGAACGAGAAGGTGGTGTGGGCGATGATGATGGCGCCGAGGCTGAAGGGCCAGGGCAGTTCGCCAGGCCACGGCACGATGGCCGTGAAGAACACCAGGAAGGCGACGCCCAGGCAGATTTCCGGCACCACGATCGGCAGGCCGAGCGCGGCCTCCAGCGCGGCCTTGCCGGCAAAGCGGAAGCGCCACAGCAGCAGCGCCGCGGCCGTGCCGAGAATGAGGCTGATCAGCGTGGAGGCCGCTGCGATCACCAGAGAGTTGCCGAACGCGGTGAGCAGTTCGGTATCGGCGAACAGTTCACGATACCAGGTGAGCGAAAAGCCCCGCCACACCGTTGTGCGGCGACTGTCGTTGAAGGAAAAGGCGACCAGCGCCACCAGCGGCAGATAGAGGAAGAGGCCGACCAGCCCCAGCCACAGCCGGAGCGGCCAGCGCCCCAGATAGTCGAGCGGGCCTCTCATGGCGCACCCCCGGCATGGCGGCGGACAATAAGCGACTGCAGCAGCAGGGCCGCAAACGTCATGTACATCAACAGGAACGACAGCGCCGCGCCGAACGGCCAGTCGTTGGCGGAACGGAACTGGCGCTCGATGACATTGGCGATCATCTGGCTGTTGGTGCCGCCGAGCAGATCGGGCGTCAGATAGGCACCCAGCGCCGGGATGAAGGTGATGATGATGCCCGAGACGATGCCGGGCAGCGCCAGCGGCACCACCACCCGGAACAGCGTGGCGAGATGGCCGGCACCCAGATCAAGGCTGGCCTCGATGAGCGAGCGATCGAGCCGGTCGAGCGCGGCATAGAGCGGCAGCACCATGAACGGCAGGTGGACATAGACAAGGCCGACGACGACGGCGAAATTGTTGTTGATCAATGGCAGCGGCTCGAACGGCCCCAGCCCCGGCACCAGCGACCAGATCGCCCCGATGCCGCTGTTGATCAGGCCTTCGGTGCGCAGGATCGCCATCAGCGCATAGGTGCGGATGAGCAGGTTGGTCCAGAACGGCAGCATGACCGCCAGCAGCAGCAGCAGCTTGGCGCGTGGGGACGCAAAGCTGATGGCCAGCGCTACCGGCAGGCCGAGGATGAAGCAGATGAACGTGGTGAGCGCCGCAAAGCCCAAGGACTTCAGCAGGATCGCCAGATAGAGCGGTTTCAGTGCACGGGCATAATTGGCCCAGCTACCGGTGATCGCAATGTCCACCAGCGTGCGGTTCTCGCCGAAGCTGTAGGCCCAGATCACCGCCAGCGGCGCCAGGAACAGCGCGAGCAGCCAGACGATGGGCGGCAGGCCGGTGGCGGCGAACACGCCGCGCGCCGCGCCGGGGCGTTGCAGCATCATGCCGCCATCACCCTTGTGATCGCCTCTTCGACAGCGCGGATATGGGCGATGGACTGGAAGCGGCCATATTCGCTGCGCGCCATCGCTGGCCCGCTGGGGAAGATCGCCGGGTTGGCGCGGTATTCCTCCGGCATCAGCGCCAGCGCGGCAGCATTGGGCGTCGGATAGCGGATGGTGCGGGTGATCTCTGCCCCGACCTTGGCATCGAGCAGGAAATTGATGAAGCGATGGGCATTGTCGGGCCGCGGCGCGCCGGCCGGCACGCACAGGCAATCGCTGTTGAACAGCGTGCCTTCACGCGGGACGACAAAGGCCAGGTCATCATCCTCGGCGATCACCTGCGCGATGTCGCCATTATACTCCACCACGAGATCGATCTCGCCAGCGGCCAGCAGATCCTGGCCTTCGTCATGGTGGAACAGCTTCACGTGACGCTTCTGCCGAATGAGGAGTTGGGTCACCTCCTCCATCACCGCCGGGGTGACGGCGTTGACCGAATGGCCGAGATAGCGGGCGCCCAGCCTTATGAGGTCATCCCCTTCCGCCAGCAGGCCGATGCGCCCCGAATAGCGATCGGAATCGAGCACCCACTTCCAACTGTCCGGCACGCCATCCACGCGGGACTTGCGATATCCGATGCCGAGCGCCAGCCAGGTATAGGGCATCGACCAGCGTCGCCCCGGATCATAGGCGACATTCACGAATTCCGGCGCCAGATTGGCCCGGTTGGGGATGCGCGCATGATCGAGCGGGCTGAGCATCCCCGAGATCTGCAGGCGCGTGACAAACTCGTTCGACGGCACGATCACGTCATAGCCGGGGTTGCCGGCGCGCAGCCGCGCGAACAGTTCGTCGTTGTTGGCATAGTGGCTCATGTTCACTTCGACGCCGGTGGCGGCCTGGAAGTCGGCCAGCGTCGTCTCGCCGGTATAAGTGTCCCAGTTGTAGAAGTTCAGCCGCTGCTCCTCGCCGTTGGCGCCCTTCGGCCAGCGGCGCGCGCAGCCGCCCAGCGCCAGCGCCACCGCCAGCCCGCCGAAGGCGCGCCGGGAGAGCCGGTCAGGCATTCGCCAGATACCAGTCGTGATCGAGCGGCGGGATCACCGCCATGTAGCGTTCCTGCTCGGTGCGCTTGACGCTGGCGAACATCGCGATCGTGGCTGTTCCGAAGTAGGCCGGCAGTATCTGCCCCGCCTCCAGTGCCCGCACCGCGGCAAACCAGTCCCCCGGCAGTGCCGCGGCTGCCGGATCGGCGGCCGCCGCCGCGGCATAGCCATCGCCCACCACGGGCGGGCCGGGATCGATGCGGCCCGCAAGGCCATGGTGGACGCCGGCCAGCAGCGCGGCCAGCGCCAGATAGGGATTGGCGTCCGCCCCGGCGATACGATGTTCGATATGGCGACCGGCATCGGCCCCGGCGGTGATGCGGAAGCTGGTGGTGCGGTTGTCCATCCCCCAGCAGGCGGCGACGGGGGCAAAGCTGCCGCTGCGGAAGCGGCGATAGCTGTTGGCATTGGGCGCGAAGATCGCGAAGCTTTCCGCCAGCGCCGCCTTCAGCCCGCCGATGGCGTGCAGCAGCGGCGCGTTGGGTGCCCCATGCGGGCTGGCAAAGATGTTGGCGCCAGCGGCATCATTGATCGAGACATGCAGGTGCAGGCCATTGCCGGCAGCCTCGGCAAAGGGCTTGGCCATGAACGTCGCCAGCATGCCGTGCCGGCGTGCTACCTGCTTCACCAGCCGCTTGTAGAGCACCACGTCATCGGCCACTCGCAGCGGGTCGGCGCGGTGCTTGAGGGTCAGTTCCATCTGCCCGGGGGCATATTCGGAAATGGCGGTTTCTAAAGGGAGCCCGGCGGCATCGGCGGCGGCCCACAGATCGGCCAGGAACGGCCCGGCATCGTCCAGCTCTTCGAGGCCATAGGTGCCGTGTGTGCTTGGCCGGGCCCCGCCCATGCGCGCCGGCCGTGGCGGCTGGCCATCGGCGCGCTCACGATCAACAAGGTAGAATTCCAGCTCGCAGGCGACCACCGGCATGTATCCCGCTGCCACCAGCCCGGCCACCACGCGCGCCAGCACCGCCCGGCAATCGATCTCGCACACGGTGCCGTGCGCTTCGAACAACGAGGTGATGACGGCGGCGCGGCCCGGCGCGGTGGGCACCAGCGTGCCGGGCGCCGGCCGGGCAAAGCGATCGGAATCGCCGTTTTCCCACACCAGCCCGGTGTCGAAACAATCCTGTCCCGTCACATCGGCCACCAGGATGGACACCGGCAGCGGCCGCCCGCCGTAATAGAGCGCCGCCAGTTCATGGGCGCGGATACGCTTGCCGCGCGCCGTGCCGGAAAGGCCGGTGAAGATGATGTCGATGAAGCGGACATCGGGGTGGGCGGCGAGAAACGCCGCCGCCTCGGCCGGGGTAGCCACCGGCGGGCTGATGGCGGGCATCACCGGCGCACCCCGGCCGCTCCGATTGAAACCAATGCCTGCATCCCGGCCCTTCCCTTCGCTGCCCGACAGTCGCAAACGGCAGCGCAGGCAGCAACCCCCAAGCATGCTCTCAGGGGCTGGCAATTTGGCCCATGGGCCTCGGTTGAGGCCTCAGGTCAGACCTCTGCTGACCAGCAGTTCCTGCACGGCCCTGTCGGCCATGTCGATGGCGGTGTTGGTGAAGGCCGCCGCCCCGGCATCGGCGTTGGCAATGGCGATGCGGCCGAAGCTCTGGCGGGCAAGGATGTGCGGGCGCTCCTCATCCGGCACGTCGGGATCGGCGAGCGTGTCATAGGTATAGCTGTAGCCGTGCGGCCAGCGGTTGACGGTGATGGCGGCGATGTCGCGCGCGGCCTCGAACCCGCCGGGGCCGAGCATGCGCTGCAATTGCTGCCGTATCTCGCGTTCGATGGTGGCAAAGTCGGTGGCCAGCATCTCGGCCCGGCCGATGCGGTTCTGGTCCTTGCGCGGCAGGCCCGGCTTGTTGGGGTTGCGCACCATGTGGATCACCACCGGCTCGTCGGGCGTCGCGGCGCTGGCATAGCCGCCGATCGCCATCGGCACATCGAGCGCCGCCGTCGTGTGATAGCCATTGGGAGCGTGGATGGCGCGAACGCCCAGCTTCGCCCAGGCCTGCCAGTTGCGGATCAGCACGTTGGTGTATTGCATTGGCACCTTGGCCGGATAGAGCAACGCCGCCTTTTGCGCCGCCGGCAGGCCGGGCACGATGAACGGGATGACATTGTTGAAGCAGGCGAGGATGACGTTTGCCGCTGTCACCGACACCCGCCTGCCATCCTTCACATAGACGACGCGCACCGCCTTTTCGGTGCTGCGTGTGACCTTGCCGATATGCTCGACGCGCACCACCATGCTGTTCAGCCGGATGCGCACCTTGTTGGCCGGATTGTCGAGCGCGGCATAGCGGGCCGGCGCCAGCACCACGCTTTCCTGGTCCAGCGGGCCGGGAAACACGCCGGGCACCAGCCGGCTGACCAGCAGGCGGGCGACCGAGGCATTGCCATCCGGCCAGTGGAAATGCTGGGCATCGGCCTGGATCTGGCCGGGCAGTTCCATGCCGGCAAAGCCCGGCGAGCGGCGGCCCAGCGCCACCTCCCAGGCCGGCACCGTGTCCACCCGCTTGTTGTTGCGATACCCCTGGCCGGTGAAGAAGGGCAGGCTTTCGGGCAGCAGCTTCGCATGCTTCAGCAGGAAATCCTGATAGCTCATGCGCTTGAGCGCCTCGGCCTTGGCGTCGGGCGACAGGCCTGGCAGATGGTCAACCACCTCGGTGTGCAGCCGCGTGAGATCGGCGCGCACGGCGCCCGACAGCGGCGCTTCGGCAAAGAACTGTTGCCACGGCTTGCGCCCGGTGCCGGCCACCAGCCGATCACCGGCGAAATGCTCGCGGTCGAAGAAGGTGCCGGGTGCAAGGCCGGCATAGGCCTTGGTCTCGTAGCGCTCGTAACTGGTGAGATCGACGCCGAGATCGGCGAGCAGTTGCTTCGAGACATAGGAGTAGGGAAACGGCGTCTCGATGCTCATCGTGCCGCCATAGGAAAGGATGGTGCGGCCGCCGTATCGGAACTCGTTGCGCTTGGCGTGGCCGCCGAAATCATCGTGATTGTCGAGGATCAGCACCTTGCGATCCGCGCCCAGCGCCTGGGCATGGAACCAGGCGGCGGAGAGCCCGGAAATGCCGGCGCCAACGATCACCAGATCATGATGCTCGCCGCTGTCCTCGGCGCTGAGCGGCCCGTCGAAACTGCCGTCGCGCGCTGCGTGGCCGTTCTCGAAACTGCCGGGATATTGCCCGCGCAGGCCAGTCTTGAGCGGTGGATACTCCGCGTCGGCCCCTTGCGGGCCTTGCGCCCAGGCCGGCAGGCCAGGCGCGGCGGCCGCCAGTGCCACGCCGCCCAGGAAATCGCGCCGGGCGATCGGCCGGTCCAACCCCAGCGCGCGGTCGGACCATGTCGAATGCGTTGCGTCGGCCATGCTGCTCCCCCTTCTGGCGCCAATGTTCGACGCCAGGGCGCGGATTGGCAACGGGGAAGATGACAAAAATGCCGCACCCCGCACAGGCGCCGGCTTGCGCTGCCCGCACAGCCCGGACAGACTGTCGCGGCTTTCGACGGGAGATCGACCATGCGCGCCACTGCCAGCCTAGCCCTGTTCGCCGCCCTGCTGGCGTCGCCGCTGGCTGCGCAGGCCCCGCCGAAGGCCGAGATTTGCCGCAACGATGCCCGCTATCGCGCCCAGGATTTCACGCTGGGCAACTGGGACGTGTTTTCCGGCACCACCAAGACCGCCGAGGTCTCCATGACGCTGATCCTCAACGATTGCGTCATCGAGGAGCGCTGGACCGGTTATCGCGGCGGCGATGACAACGGCATCGGATTGTTCAACTTTTCGCCGTTGCTGGGCAACTGGGGCTATTATTGGGCCACCGATGCCGGCACCACGACCAGCTTTCGCGGTGGCCTGATCCGCCCCGGCGAGATGCGCTATGTCACCGAACGGCCGCTGGGCGGCGGCAAGGTGCGGCTCCGCCACTGGACGCTGTCGGCCAACCCCGATGGCAGCATCCGCGAACTTTCGGTGGGCAGCGAGGACGGCGGCCAGACCTGGTCGACCGAATATGACCTCAAGTGGGTCCGCCGCCGGTAGCGACCAGCTATACTGAGGACGCAAAAAGCGGGGCGGCGCACTGCCACCCCGGGTGACAACTTGCCACTGCGTCATTTTGCTAGTGTAAAATCGCGGACATTCCCCCTCTACGGCGCCCTTCGCTTTACGCGCTGGCGCCGGCCCCTTTCCGACGGCTGCCAGCGCCGGGCGGGGTCTTCGCGGCGCATAGCCGATCATTGCAACAGGGGAATGACAGTCGATGCAGCAGAATGTTCTGGTTCGAGGCCTTGGGTTCACCTCGCTGGCGGCACTCGTCGCCGCGCTGACGGCAACGACGGCTACTGCGCAGACGGCCACGGCCGTTGCCGCCGCGGACACCGAAGAGGCCGCGCCCGAAGAAATGGTGGTCACCGGTTCGCGTATCGTGCGTGACGGCTCCAGCGCCCCGGTGCCGACCACGGTCGTCACCGCTGACGACATCGTCCAGCGCAACCCCATCAACATCGCGGACTATGTGAACCAGCTGCCGGCCATCGGCCAGGGCCAGTCGCCGCGCGCCACCACCCAGTTCGTTAACACCAACGGCGGCGCCAACCAGATCAACGCCCGCGGCCTTGGCATCAACCGCACCCTGGTGCTGCTCGATGGCCGCCGCGTCGTCGGCTCGGGCCTGCTGCCGGCGGTTGACGTCAACCTGCTGCCGCAGAACCTGGTCAAGCGCGTCGACGTGGTCACCGGCGGTGCCTCGGCCGCCTATGGCTCGGACGCCGTGGCCGGTGTCGTCAACTTCATCCTCGACACCGATTACGAGGGCATCAAGGGCCAAATCAACTACGGCCAGACCGACAAGAATGATGGCCGCGTGATCAGCGGCGACCTGGCCTTCGGCACCAAGTTTGCCGGCGGCCGCGGCCGCCTGCTGCTGAGCGGCAACTATGCCAAGAGCGACAGCATCCGCATGTCGGAAGGCCTGCGTGACTGGTTCCAGCCCGGCCTGCGCACCCTGAACAACCCGAACTGGACGGCCACCAACGGCCAGACCGGCCAGATCGTGCGCACCGACGTTGGCCTCATCAGCACACCGGGCGGCGTGATCGCCGGCGGCCCGCTGGCCGGCATCAACTTCCTGCCGGGCGGCGCAGTCGGCCAGTTCCAGTTCGGCAACATCATCCAGGGCTCGTTCCAGTCCGGCGGCAGTGTCGAGCCGGCCAGCATCCGCGCCGCGCTGCTCCCCACACTGGAATATTACAGCGTCTACGGTCGCCTGAGCTATGACGTGACAGACAACGTCACCGCCATCTTCGAGGCGACCTATGCCGGCAACAGCACCAACAACTGGTCTGCCTACTACAACCGTAACGGCACCGGCACGAACGGCGCGCTGCTGATCCAGCGCGACAACCCGTTCATCCCGGTGACCGTGCAGCAGGCCATGGACCAGGCTGGTGTCACGTCGTTCCGCATGAACCGCATCTTCTACGACATGATCAACGGACCGGGCCAGAACCCTGGCGATGCCGGCTACAATCGCCGCCAGAGCCGCCTGCTGTTCGCGCTGGAGGGCAGCTTCGCCGACAGTGGCAAGTGGCGCGCCTATTACCAGCGTGGCCGCAGCCAGGTCTGGTACACGCGTGACAACAACATCGTCGTCAGCCGCTTCAACCAGGCGGTGGACGTGACCGCCAACCCGGCCACTGGCGGCATTGCCGGCGTGGCGGTGGGTGCGCCGGTGTGCCGCTCGACGCTGACCAACCCGACCAATGGCTGTATCCCGATGAACCTGTTCGGCGAAGGTTCGCTGGGCGCGTCCTCGGTCGCCTGGGTCACCGGCGCCGCCGATGGCTTCCGCACCCGCCAGGACCTCGACATCGCGCTCGACGTCTACTCGATCGACGCCCAGTACAGCCCCTTCTCCACCTGGGCTGGCCCGGTCTCGATCGCGGCAGGCTTCGAGTATCGCGAGGAATCGTTCGTCGCCACCTCTGACGCCCAGTCGCAGTCCCGTGTCTGGTTCGTCGGCAACTTCCAGCCCGGCGGCGCTGGCTACAACGTGAAGGAATTCTTCGCTGAAGCGCTGGTGCCGTTGCTGAAGGACGACACCTACGGCAACCTCGAATTGAACGGCGCCGTGCGTCGCACCGACTATTCGACGAGCGGCGAAGTGACGACCTGGAAGGTGGGCGCCACCTACGGCATCGGCGACTTCCGGGTGCGCGCAACCCGTTCGCGCGACATCCGCGCGCCGAACCTGAATGACCTATTCGCGCCGCAGAGCACGTTCGTGAACCAGTTCCAGGATCGCAGCCTCCCGGATAGCCCGACTGTGCCGTTCGTCACGCTCAACGGCGGCAACCCGCTGCTGACGCCGGAAATCGCCGACACCTGGACGGTGGGCGGCGCCTACCAGCCGAGCTGGGCGCCGGGGCTGACCGCGACGGTCGACTGGTACAACATCAAGATCAAGGATGCGATCTTCGGCGTTGGCGGCCAGTTGCTGCTCGACCTGTGCTATGGCTTCAACCGCCCGGCCAGCCCGTCGGCCTGCCAGTCGATCGTCCCGGTCGCCGGCAGCACCGGCCTTGCTGGCGCCACGCTGCTGACCGGCGGCATCAACGCCCAGAACGTGGAAGTGGAAGGCATCGACTACGAGATCAGCTACCGCACCAACCTCAGCAACATCTCGGCCAAGCTGCCGGGTTCGCTGTCGCTGCGCGTGCTGGCCTCGCAGCGCATCACCGACCAGACCAACCTGCCGGGCGACACCACCCCGCCGGACCTGGGCACGCCCACCAGCCTGAAGTGGCGCGGCTTCGGTTCGGCGACCTATGCGGTGGGCCCGAGCCGCACGACGGTGACGGCACGCTACCTTGGCCCGGGCGTCGTCAACAACCTGCGCCCGACCGAGCGCAACGGCCTGCCCGCCGAGTGGAACCGTCTGCCAGCCGTGTGGTACTGGGAGCTGTCGCAGAACTTCGACATCAAGGTTGGCAACAGCACGGTGACCGTGTTCGGCGTCGTCGAGAACCTGTTCGACCAGGATCCGCCGCCGACCCCGAACAGTGGCACCTCGTTCGGCACTTCGGCGGTCTATGACCTGCTGGGCCGCAGCTATCGCCTGGGTGTGCGCTTCAAGATGTAAGCGCGCCCTGGCCTCGGCCAACGGACAAGGGGCTCGCGCCACCCGGCGCGGGCCCCTTTTTCGTGCGGCGACTGGCCCATTGACGTTGCCCGCCGCGCTGTGGCCTGTGGCGCCGACACGACAAGGGGGACCGACATGAAGAGACGCGCTTTGGCCGTTCTGGCGGCCATGATGGCCACCGCTGCGCCGGCACAGCAGTTCGATCCCCTCCCCGGCCAGCGCGCCAATGGCTGGGCGGGACAGACGCGATCGGAAGTGGTGGCCAGCGAGGGCATGGTGGCGACCAGCCATCCAATGGCGGTGCAGGCCGGGATCGACATATTGAAGGCCGGTGGCAATGCCTTCGATGCCGCCGTGGCCGTGGCCGCCGTGCTCAACGTGGTGGAACCCGGATCGGCCGGCATCGGCGGCGATGGCTTCGTGCTGGCGTGGAGCGCGGCCGAGAAGAAGATGGTGGCCCTGGATGGATCGGGCCGCGCGCCGACCGGTGCCAGCATCGAGCGGCTGAAACGCCTGGGTCATGCGCGCGTGCCGGGTATCGGCATCGAATCGGCGGTGGTGCCGGGCGCTGTCGACATGTGGGACGTGCTGTTGAAGCGCTATGGGAGCCGCGACTTCAGGGCGGTGCTGGAGCCGGCCGCGCGCATTGCGGAAACCGGTTTCGGCATCAGCGAGCGGATCGGGCGCGACTGGGCCGATGATGGCCAGATCCTGAACAGCGATCCCGAAACCGCGCGCGTCCACCTGCCGGGTGGAAAGGCGCCGCCGCTCTACAGCCGCTTCACCAATCCCGATCTCGGCAAGGCGTTCCGGCTGCTGCAGCAGGGTGGCCGCGACGCCTTCTACAAGGGCCCCATCGCGCAGGCGATCATCCGCCGCGCCGGCGAACTGGGCGGGCAGATCACCCAGGCGGATTTCGATAGGGTCCATGCCGAGTGGGTGACGCCCGTCTCCACCAGCTTCATGGGCCACGAGGTGCTGGAAATGCCGCCCAGCACGCAAGGGTTTGCCGTGCTGGAGATGGTCAACATCGTCGAGCAATGTGCGCCCGTGCTGGGTGTCGACGTGGTGCGCGAAGGCCCGCGCTCGGCCAACTACTGGCATCTGATGGTCGAGGCCAAGAAGCTGGCCTATGCCGATCTCGAACGCTTCAACGGTGATCCTGCCATTACCCCGGTCGACACCGGACGCCTCACCTCCAAGGCCTATGCGAAAAGCCTGTGCGGGCGCATCGACATGAAAACGGCCAGCGCTGTCGGCCCGGCCAGCCAGCCGGTGGGCGGCACTGTCTACCTGGCGGTGGCGGACCGCTTCGGCAACATGGTCTCGTTCATCTATTCCATCTATGGCGAGTTCGGTTCCGGCGTCACCGTGCCGGGCTATGGCTTCGTGCTCAACAACCGCGCCGCCCAGTTCAACATGGACCCGGCCAGCCCCAATGCCATCGCCCCCGGCAAGCGGCCCTTCTACACCCTCATCCCCGGCTTCGTGACGAAGGATGGCCAGCCATCGATGGCGTTCGGCCTGATGAGCGGCGACCAGCAGGCGCAAGGGCACGCCCAGGTGCTGATGAACATGCTGGTGTTTGGCGGCAACCCGCAGGCGGCCAGCGACGCCGCCCGCTTCAACCACAGCCAGCGCCGCAACCGGCTGACGCTGGAAGGCGCGCTGTACGATGCCGTCGGCGCCGAACTGAAGGCGCGCGGCCACGACGTGGTGCAGGGCAATGGCGACCTCATGGGTGGTTATCAGGCGATTCTGCGTGACCCGGCCAGCGGCCTCTATCGCGGCGCCTCCGACCACCGCAAGGATGGCATGGCCGCCGGTTATTGAGGCGGTGAGCACCGCCATCGCCATCGCGGCCGGCGGCGCCGGCCGCCGGCTGGGCGGCGCCAAGCCGCAGGCGCT
>NZ_WMHO01000309.1 GCF_010994245.1 Sandarakinorhabdus rubra | reverse complement strand
CGGCGGCCGCGAGCGCCTTCGCCCGCGCCGCCAATTCGCGCGTCAGGTGACGCTCGGCCGCTGCCAACAGCAGCCGCTGCTCCCCGGCCCGCGCCGCGGCATCGGCGGTGAAGCGGAAGCCATCAAGGCGCCCGATCGCTTCGCCATCGACGCACACAACGCCATCGGCCTCCACGATCACGGCCGCATCGGCGCCCCTGGCCTTCAGATCCTTGAGCAGCACGGCCGTGCGGCGATCGACAAAGCGCTGGGTGAGCGCGGCGTGCAACGCATCGGAAAGCCGCTCTTCCAGCGCCCGCGTGCGCTCGGCCCAGGCGGCGCCATCCTCCAGCCAGTCCGGCCGGTGGGCCACATAGGTCCAGGTGCGGGCCGCCGCGATGCGATCCGAAATCGCCTCCACATCGCCCGTGACGCGATCGAGATGGGCGATCTCGGCCGCGATCCAGGCCTCCGGCAGGCGGCCATTGCCTTCGGTGAGGTGGCGGAACACCCGGCCCACCAGGCGGGCGTGGGCCTCGGCCCCGGTCTTGCGATAATCGGGCAGGCCGCACGCCTGCCACAGGCGATTGAGCCCACGTTCGCCGAGCAGGCGGGAGCGCGCCCGCTCCATTACCCAGGGTTCCCCGGCCAGCCGCTTCAGCACGGCCAGATCGATGGCGTCATCCGATCGCACCAGCTCGGGGCGTTCGGGACGGGCGTCAAGCGTGGCGACCAGCCGCTGCAGGCTCGAGAAATCGAGTTCGGAATTGCGCCACACCAGCTGGGTGAGCGGCTCGAAGCGGTGTGCCTCCAGCCCCTCGATCTCCTCGGGCGTGAACTGGCAGTGCGCCTCGGCGCCCAGCTGCACGGCGCCGAAACTGCCGTCCTTCTGGTGGCGGCCGGCGCGACCGGCGATCTGCGCCATTTCGGCCAGGGTCAACCGGCGCTGGCGCTTGCCGTCGAACTTGCCCAGCGCGGCAAAGGCGACATGGGCGATGTCCATGTTCAGCCCCATGCCGATGGCATCGGTGGCCACCAGATAGTCCACCTCGCCCGACTGGTACATCGCCACCTGGGCGTTGCGGGTGCGCGGGGACAGCGCCCCCATCACCACCGCCGCCCCGCCCTTCTGGCGGCGCAGCATCTCGGCGATGGCATAGACTTCGGCGGCCGTGAAGGCGACGATGGCGGTGCGCCGCGGCAGCCGCGACAATTTCTTGGCGCCAGCATAGGCAAGCGTCGAAAAGCGCGGGCGGGTGATGATTTCGGCCTCGGGCAGCAGCTTCCTGACCAGCGGCTTCAGCGTTTCCGATCCCAGGATCATGGTTTCGGCATAGCCGCGCACATTGAGCAGCCGATCGGTGAAGACATGGCCGCGCTCCGGATCGGCGCCCATCTGGCCTTCGTCGATGGCGACGAACGCCACCTCGCGGTCGAGCGGCATCGATTCCACCGTCGACAGGAACCAGCGGGCGCCCGGCGGCACGATCTTTTCCTCGCCGGTGATCAGCGCGACCTCGGACGGGCCCTTCAGCGCCACCACCCGATCATAGACCTCGCGGGCCAGCAGGCGCAGCGGGAAGCCGATGATGCCGCTGGCATGGCCGCACAGGCGCTCGACGGCGAGATGCGTCTTGCCGGTGTTGGTCGGGCCGAGCACGGCGGTCACCCTGGCGGGGCCATTGCTCATCCTGGCGGAGCCGGCGTGGCCGGAAAAGGCACCAACCCTGGTCACGAACACAGGGTGGTCCCGGCGCTGTTCGCCTGCAAGGGCCTGTGACAACCTTGCAGTGGACAAACTGGCGGGGCGGAGAGCGGCGACGGCAAGCCGGCAGGGGGCGGAACAAGGCGGCGGGGCTGGCCGAACCGCCCCATCCTCAAGCGAACCCGTGGTCCATCACCATGCCGGCAAGGTGACATGGGACGGCGCGGCCGGCAAGTGACCGTTTCAGGTCAACGGCTCATCGGGATTGACTGGCGCGCCAACTGTTGCCGGATTGACACGGCGACTCGGGCTGGGCAATGCTGATCACGATCGGGGTCGTCGCGTGCGGCCTTTTGATTCAAGGGTTTGTAAGCGGTTTGTTCAGAACAGCCGCAAGCAAGGGGGGAAGGTGTACCAACCCGGGCTCCAGCCAAAGGCCGCCGGCAGCGTTGCGTTGCCGATGCCGCTCGCGCTGCCGTTGCCAGGCCGCGCGCTGCTGCGGCAGGTCGGCGTCGCGGCAGCG
>NZ_WMHO01000308.1 GCF_010994245.1 Sandarakinorhabdus rubra | reverse complement strand
CGGGCCAGCGCGGCGGCCAGCTGGCGCGCGTCTTGGGCGTGGCCAATGCCGGCATCGGGCGCCGGGCCATCATCGGCGAGATCGAGCGCAGTCTCCACCGGGGCATGACGACCAGCCGGGCGCGCCCGCAGCCGATCGATGGCGCGGTTGCGCGCGATCGTCGCCACCCAGGTGATCGGGCTGGCGCGGCTGGCGTCAAAGGTGGCCGCCTTGCGCCACACCGTCACATACACCTCCTGCAACACGTCTTCGGCTTCCGGCCGTTCAGGCAAGATACGCAGGATGATCCCGAAAAGTTTTGCGCTGGTGCGATCGTAGAAGGTCTGGAACGCCGCTGCATCCCCATCTGCCACCCGGGCGAGCAGCAGCACCAGCTCTGCCGCGCTCATGGTTTCAGGCCCACCGGCTTGATCGGACCTTCGGCACTGCCGGTGATGAACTGGTGCACATAGGGGTTGCCGCAGCTTTCAAGCGACGCCCGCGGCCCGTGCCAGATGATGCGCCCGCCGTGCAGCATCGCCACCCTGTCTGCCACCTCCCGCACGCTTGCCATGTCATGCGTAATGGTCAGCGCGGTGATTTTCAAATCCGAAACCAGCTCCCGGATCAGGCGGTTGATCACCGCCGCCGTGATCGGATCGAGGCCGGCGGTGGGTTCATCGAAGAAGATGATCGGCGGGCGGGCGGCGATCGCGCGGGCCAGCGCCACGCGCTTCTGCATGCCGCCCGACAGCTCGGCGGGCCTGAGATCGGCGACCTCGGGCCCAAGGCCCACCCGCGCCAGATTGTCGATGGCCGCCGTCTTGCGGCTCGCCGCAGTGCCGGGCAGCGCGAACGCCACGTTGCGCCACACCGACAGGCTGTCGAACAGCGCGCCGCCCTGGAACAACATGCCGAAGCGGGCGCGGTGGGCATCGAGCGCGGCACCCTTCAGGCCCGCCACCTCCCCGCCATCCACCTTGATCGATCCGGCATCTATGGAAATGAGGCCGAGCACGCATTTCAGCGTAACCGATTTGCCGGTGCCCGACGCGCCGATGATCACACAGCTTTCGCCGGGCATCACCGCCAGATCGAGGCCATCGAGCACCTGGCGGCTGCCGAAGCGCTTCCTGACGCCAGCCAGCTCGAGGCGTGGAACCGTCACGAGCCGAACACGATGACGGTGATGATGAGATTGGCGAGCAGGATCAGGATGAAGCTGGAAACGACCGCGTTGGTGGTCGCCCGCCCGACCCCGGCCGCGCCGCCGCCGCTGTGATAGCCGTGATAACAGCCCATCAGCGCGATGATGAAGCCGAACACCGCCGCCTTGACGAGACTGGAGATGACATCATCGGCCTCCAGATAGCGCTGGGTGGTGGCGAGATACTGCGCGCTGTTGAAGCCCAGCCGTTGGGTGGCCAGCAGCCAGCCGCCGGCCACGCCCAACGCGTTCGAGACCAGTACCAGGAACGGCATCACCAGCACGGCTGCAGCCAAGCGCGGGGCCACCAGCCAGCGGAACGGATCGGTGCGCAATGTCACCAGCGCGTCGATCTGTTCGGTCACCCGCATGGTCCCCAGTTCGGCCGCCATCGCCGAGGCCACCCGCCCGGCCACCATCAGCCCGCCCAGCACCGGCCCCAGTTCGCGCACCACGCCAATCACGGTGACCGCCGGCACGGTGGAGGCGGCGTTGAAGCGGCTGCCGCCGATGAAGATCTGCTGCGCCAGCGCCGAGCCGGTGAACAGCGCGGTGAGGCCGACCACCGGCAGCGAGAGCCAGCCGATCACCCACATCTGATGCAGCAGCTGCGCCGGATACCAGGGCGGCTGCACCACGCGCAGCAGCGCCCGCCCGGCAAAGCGCGCCAGCCGGCCGATGGCAACCAGCCCGGCAAGAACGGCGGCGCCGATGGCAACAAAGGGCGTCACTGCCACAACCGTTCGAAACGCCGGCCCAGCGCCACCAGCAGTTCATAGCTGGTGCGGCCGGACAGCGCCGCCATCGCTTCGGGATCGAAGGGAATGTCCAGCCAGTCGCCCTCGGCCAGCGGCGGCGCGTCGGTGACATCGAAGCTGGCGAGGTCCATCGAGATGCGGCCCGCCGCCGGGCAGCGCACGCCGCCCACCTCGGCCCACCCTGCCCCCGACAGCCCGCGTGCATAGCCATCGGCATAGCCCAGCGCCACGGTGGCGATGCGGCTCGGCCGCTCCGCCACGAAGGCCGCGCCATAGCCCACCGCGCCGCCAACCGGCACGTCGCGCAGCTGGATGATG
>NZ_WMHO01000307.1 GCF_010994245.1 Sandarakinorhabdus rubra | reverse complement strand
GCATCAAGGTCTGCCAGCGTGAGCCGCGCGCCGGCCTGGGCCAGCATCTGCGCCAGCGCACCGCCCACCTTGCCCAGCCCCTGTACGTTGATGGCAAGGCCCTTGAGGTCGGCGCGGCCCAGGCGATGCGCCACGGCGGCGCGGATGCCGGCCAGCACGCCGCGCGCCGTGAATGGGCCGGGATTGCCGCCCACCCCTTGACCTGCTTCGCCCGGCGCCACCGGCAGCCCGGCGACATGGGGCGTGCGCGCCGCTATCGCCACCATGTCGGCATCGGTCATGCCGACATCGTGGACGGTGACATAGTGGCCATCGAGGGCCGCCACCGCATCGCCGAAGGCGGCGAGCAGCGCCGGGGTCTTCGGCACATCGGCCAGCATCACCGCCTTGCCGCCGCCCGCCGGCAGCCCGGCCATAGCGTTCTTGTAGCTCATGGCGCGGGACAGGCGCAGCGCATCGCCGAGCGCGTCGGCCTCGCCGGCATAGGTCCAGCGCCGCACGCCGCCCGCCGCTGGGCCAAGATGGGTGGAATGGATGGCAATGATGGCATGAAGGCCGCTGGCGGCGTCGCGCACCCGCACCACGCGTTCATGCGCGTCGAAACCGGGGGCGGCGCCGGCCGGCAGTTCAGCGATGGTGAGAGCGGAGCGGGGCACGGTGTGGCAACCTAACGAAATCGTAGCCTTCAGCAATGCCGGCCACAGCGGCTGTGCGCCCCATATCTGTCTTGCCAGTCGGCGCCGGCTCGTCTATCCGCCGCTTCCTGCCGCGTGGCGCGCGGCGACTGTAGCTCAGCTGGTTAGAGCGCTGGTTTGTGGTACCAGAGGTCGCGGGTTCAAGCCCCGTCAGTCGCCCCAGCGGCGCCCCACCCTTTCTCAGCGCCGGATTTCGCCGCAGGCAATGCGGGCGCCGGCATTCCCGGCCGGATCACTGCGATAATCATCGGCCTTGCCATGCAGCACCACGGCGGCGCCATCGGCGTCGAGCAGCGGCGCGGCGCCATCGGCGAGCCGCAGGCCCGGCAGCATCACGTCGAGCGAACCCGCCCCCTTGGCATCGACCGTGATGTTGGGCAGGTCGCCGGCATGGGCGCCCATCGGGTTGTCGCGGCCGTGTTGCTTGCCTTCGGGATTGAAATGGGGCCCGGCGCTGGTGAAATCCGGCGCCACGCAGCGGCCCACGGCGTGAAGGTGCAGGGCATAATCGCCGGCCGGCAGGCCCGTGACCCTGGCAATGACCTGAACGCCGCCGGCCATCTGCAGCAGTTCCACCTCGCCCAGGCTGTTGCCGCTGGCCGCCAGCAGGCGGGTGGACAGCATCAGCGACGGCGGCGCGCCGCTCACCCGGCCGAGCGATTCGGCCCGCGGGCCGCAGCCGGCCAGAGCCAAGGCCAGGGCGCCTGCGATTGCCATTTGCGCGTGTCGCATCCTGTCACTCCGTACCTGATTCGATGCGATAATGGCTGACCAGCCGGTCCAGCGCCAGTTGCAGCACCAGCTTGCCGGCCCTGACCGGCCAGCCCAGCGCGCGTTCCGCCGTCTCCAGCCCCTCGCCCACGCACACCACCCGCCACAGCACGTCGGAGAGGCCAGGGCCGCAAGCCGCCACCGCCGCATCGAAACGGGCGCGCGCCGCCAGCTGGCCACCCGACGGATCGGGCGCACCGAGCCCAAGCCGCGTTGCCGGCAGCGGGTCCCAGCGCATGGTGACGCGGGGCCCCAGCTGGGCGCGGTGAAAATCATCGCGCAGGCGGGTGCCGGCCAGCAGTTGCGCGGCGCTGATGTGGCCGCGACGGGCCAGCCAGGCCAGCGGCTGTTCGGCAAGGTTCACGGTCACCCGTGCCTGCGTCACCACATCGGGCGCCGGCAGGATACGCGTGGCGAGCAGGCGATTGTCCGCCAGCGGCGGCAGCTCGCCGGCGGTCTCGGTGGCAGTGTCAGAGCGGCGGGCACGCGGCATATTCTCTCCCTTTTGGCACGAATGGGCCCGAATCTCCTTGCACAAGCGCGGCAATGTAGGACAGAATTAACCGCATTGGTTCAACAGGAGGCGAATGTGCAAACCCGGATCCGCGATGTCCGCAAGGCCCGCGGCCTCACCCTCGCCGATGTCGCGGCGGCCTGCGTGCCGCCCACCACGCCGCAAACCATCGGCCGGCTGGAAACCGGCACCCGCACGGTCTCGATCGACTGGCTGGAGCGCATCGCCGCCGCGCTCGACGTGCCGGCCTCGACCCTCGTCACCCTGCCCGAGCGCGCCGACGT
>NZ_WMHO01000306.1 GCF_010994245.1 Sandarakinorhabdus rubra | reverse complement strand
GTGCCGGGCAGCGGGCCGGGCGCGATGCGGCGCTGCCAGGCCCAGTCCCGCTGGCCGGCGCGCTCGCGGCCCGCAGCTGGCGCCGGTGGCTGCCGCTCCAGCATCGCCTCCAGCGCCTGGTTGCGCGCCACGATGGCGGCCAGCTGCCGGTCCGCCAGCGTGACAGCGCTGGCCAGCGACACGCCAGAGAGGCGCACCAGCGCCACGGCAGCGAGACCGAAGATGGCCAGCGCCACCATCACCTCGATGAGGCTGAAGCCCGTTTCCTCAGGCCAAGATTCAGGCGGGCCCGGCATGCACGCCTCCCGCCGCGTCGATGGTCACCGCCGCCGCGCCGTCATTGCCGCTGAGCAGCAGCCGCGCCGGGCTGGCAAGGCCGGTGGCGTCGAAATCAATGGGGCCTTCGGGGCTTGCCACCAGCGCCAACCCGGCGGGCAGGGTCAGCCCGGCCATCGCGGCTTCGGGTGGTGCCTGCCAGCCGGCGGGCGTCGCCACCAGCAGCGTAATGCCGCCAGCCGCGGGGGCCAGCCGCACCGGCCGGCCGCTGACAATGGCGAGGTCGCGGGCCGCAACGGCCCGCGCCGCCAGTCGCTCCGCTGCCGTACGCGCGCTGTCCCGGCCATCGGGCAGGCCGAGCACGATGGCGGCACTGGCGATGCCGATGATCAGCATCGCCACCACCAGCTCCACGAGTGTGAAGCCGGCATCACGGGCGGGCCGCTCAGAGATTCCAGTTGCCGATGTCATCGGCCTCGGCTCCCGGTCCGGACTGGCCATCGGGGCCCATCGACCAGACGTCGAACAGCCCGTGCCGTCCGGGGCTGGCATATTGATAGGGCCGGCCCCACGGATCGTTAGGCAGCCGGCTGACATAGCCGCCGGGGCGATAGCGTTCGGGGTTGGCGAGATCGGTCGGCGCGCTCTTCAGCGCGGCCAGCCCCTGCGCGGTGCTGGGCAGCGCCATGTGATCGGCACGATAACTGGTGAGCGCTGTTTCCAGCGACGCGATGTCGGCCTTGGCGCGGGTCTGCGCGGCGCGGTCGACATCGGGCAGCACGTTTATCACCACCACCGTGGTCAGGATGCCGATGATGACGATCACCACCATCAGCTCGATGAGGGTGAAGCCCTCTTCCCGTTTGCGCGTGCGTGTCATGCGGCGGCCAGGCTTTCGAGTTGCAGGATGGGCAGCAGGATGGCCAGCACGATGGTGGCGACCGCCGCGCCCATCACGAGGATGATCGCCGGTTCCAGCAGCGCCAGCGCCGAGCGGGTGACGGCATCGAATTCGCGCTCCAGCGCTTCGGCGCCGCGCTCCAGCATCAGGTCGAGCCGGCCGGCGCTTTCCCCGCCCGCCACCATGGCCACCAGCAGTGGTGGCAGCACGTCGGCGCGGCGCATGGCGGCGGTCAGGCTGGCGCCCTCGCGGATGTCCCCGGCCATGGCCACCACGCGGGCGCGCACTTCATGATTGGCAATCGTCGGCCCGGTCAGCGCCAGGCCATCGACCAGCGGCACCCGGGCCGCCACCATCATGGCCAGCGTGCGCGCCAGCCGCGCCGCCTGCCAGTCGCGGATCAGCCGGCCAACCACCGGCAGGGTGAGCAGACGCGCATCGAAGCGGCGGCGGAAATCCTCATCCTTCAGCGCCCGGGCGAACAGCGCCGCAGCGCCTGCCAGCACCAGCAGGATCGCCCACCAGCCGGCCGCCAGCAGGCCGGAGACCGCCATCACCATTCGGGTGAGCAGCGGCAGGGTCTGGCCGATATCGGCGAACTGCTCGGCGATGCGCGGCACCACGAAGATCATCAGCGCCGCCACTGCCAACGTCGCCACAACAGCGAGTGCCGCCGGATAGGCCAGCGCGGCGCGCACCCGGCCATTCAGTTCGGCCTGGCGCTCGAGCAGCGCGGCCAGCCGCTCCAGCACCTGCGGCAGCGTGCCGGCGCTCTCGCCGGCGGCGACCATGGCGCGATAGAGCGCCGGGAAGCTGGCCGCTTCCAGCGCCATCGCGTCGGACAGGCGGCGGCCTTCGACCACGGCGCCGTGGACCGTTGCCAGCACCGTGCGGCTGCGCTCGGCCTCGGCCTGGCGCACGATGGTGCGCAGCGCCTCCTCGAGCGGGATCACCGCCGCCAGCGTGGCAAGCTGGCGGGTGAAGAGGGAGAGCGCATCGGCCTTGAGCGGCTTGTGGCGCGGCGGCGCAGCGGCGGTGGTCGCGGCAGTGTCCAGGGCAGCGCTGGCCGCCGGCTCCAGCCGCGTGGCGAACA
>NZ_WMHO01000305.1 GCF_010994245.1 Sandarakinorhabdus rubra | reverse complement strand
GCGCGGCGGCGGCCCTGCTGGGCGGGGCGCTGCGCATCGAAACCGCCGGCGGCCTGCTGGCGAGCGAAGCCATGGCCGGCAGCGCTGCCGTGGACATGGGTGTGCCGCGCTGGGACTGGGATGCGGTGCCGCTTGCCTATGCGATGGACACCGCCGCCCTGCCGCTGGCCTGGGAAGGGTTGGAAGCGCCGGCGGCACTGTCGGTCGGCAACCCGCACGTGGTGTTCTTCGTTGCCGATGCCGCTGCGGTCGATCTCGCGCGGCTCGGCCCGCTGATCGAGCATGACACGGTGTTTCCAGAGCGGGTGAATGTCGGCATCGCCCAGGTGGTGGCGCGCGATCACATGATCCTCAGGGTATGGGAACGCGGTGCCGGGGCAACGCTGGCTTGCGGCACCGGCGCCGTGGCGGCCGTGGCCGCCGCCCAGCGGCGCGGGTTGGTGGGAAGCGACGTGCGGGTCACCATGCCCGGCGGCGATCTGGTCGTCACGCGCCGTGATGATGGCCATCTGCTGCTGGCCGGGCCGGCCGTGGTGGCCTACACCGGTGCGGTGGACCTGGAGCGGTATCGATGAGCTGGCTCGGCAAGCTGACACAGGGGCTCGCCAAGTCCACCAAGCGGCTGGCGGACAATATCACCGGCCTGGCGACCGGCACCCTGCCGCTCGACGAGGCGCGGCTCGACGAGATTGAAGAGGCGTTGATCGCTGCCGATCTGGGGCCGGCGGTGGCGGCGCGCATCCGCGACCGGCTGGCAGACCAGAAGTTCGCCAAGGGCATCGACGAAGCGGGCATCCGCATGGTGGTGGCCGAAGAGGTGGAGAAGGTGCTCACCCCGGTGGCGCTGCCGCTGGAGATCCGCCACAAACCGCAAGTCGTGCTGGTGGTGGGTGTCAACGGCAGCGGCAAGACCACCACGATCGCCAAGCTGGCCCGACTGTTCAAGGCCGATGGCCACAAGGTGATGCTGGCCGCCGGGGACACGTTCCGTGCCGCCGCCATCGCCCAGCTGACCATCTGGGCCGAGCGGGTGGGCGTCCCGATCGTGGCTGGCGAACAGGGCGGCGACGCCGCGGGCCTCGCCTATGAGGCGGTAAAGCGCGCCCAGGCCGAAGGCATCGACGTGCTGATCATCGACACCGCCGGCCGCCTGCAGAACAAGGCCGGGCTGATGGACGAGCTGGCCAAGTTGAAGCGGGTGATCGCCAAGCTCGATCCGACCGCGCCGCACGACGTGCTGCTGGTGCTGGATGCGAGCACCGGCCAGAACGCGCTGTCGCAGATCGAGGTGTTTCGCAGCGTGGCCGGCGTTACCGGGCTGGTGATGACCAAGCTCGACGGCTCAGCGCGCGGCGGCATGCTGGTGGCGGCGGCAGAAACCAGCCGGCTCCCGATCCACGCCATCGGCGTTGGCGAAGGCATGGACGATCTGCAGCCCTTCACGCCCGCCGATTTTGCTGCGGCCCTGGTGGGCCGGGACTGATCAGGCCCGCGCTGCGGGCTTGCGGCGCGCCCGCACCGGCGTTGCGACCGCGGTCACCATCTTGAGCGCGCGGGGTGCCGGATCGACCTTGGCCTTGGCATGGCCTGCGCCATTGCCATTCCCGTTGCCATTGGGCTTGCCGTTCATGCTGCTTGTGCCGCTGGCCTTGCCGCTGACCACCGCCTTGATCGTGGGCTTGGGGTCAGATTTCTGCGTGGGCTTGGAAGCCTTCGACACCGACTTGGCGGGTGCCGGCTTGGTGACAGCGGCCTTGGCAGCCGCCGGTTTGCTGGCGACCCGCTTGGTGTCGGCCTTTGCCGCTGCGACGGCGACGGGCTTCGCAGCCGCCTTGGACGCAGGCTTGGGTGCAGTCTTGGGTGCCGGCTTGCCAGCAGCCTTGGCAGCCGGCTTTGCAGCAGTATTGGCGATGGACTTGACTGGAGCCTTCCGGGCCGTTGCTGCAGCCGCCGCGCTGACCCGCTTGGCACTGGCCGAAGGCGCCACGACCTTGGCCGGCGCTGCGCGGGCAACGCTTGCCCCCTTCCCGGCCTTGGCCGCAACCTTGGCTGCAGCAGCCTTGGCAGCAACAGCCTTGGCCGCAACCTTTGCCGGCACCTTGCTGGGGGCAGCGGCCTTGGCGGGTGCGTTCCGGGTGATGGAGATCACCTTCCCGGCGCTGGCCTTGGCAGCAGCCTTGGCGGGCGTCTTGGCAGGGCTGGCGGCCTTGGGTGGCGCCGCGGCCTTTGACGGCGCTGCACGGACCACGGCTGTCGGATTGCCCGGCTTGGCCTTGGGAGCGGTCTTGGCGGGCCCGGCGGCCTTGACGGGCGGCACCGGCTTCGCCGCCGTCCTGGCAGGCG
>NZ_WMHO01000304.1 GCF_010994245.1 Sandarakinorhabdus rubra | reverse complement strand
TGTCGCGCTCGACCATGGCGACGCACCGGCGGGCCCCACCAGCCTTGCCATCATGGACCTGCCGCCGCTGCCCGGCGAGCTGCCGGACCGGCCGCGCCTTTGGCTGGCAGGCGCGGGCGCGGCACCGGGCTGGCGGCGGGCCGCAATCGCCGCCAGCATTGATGGCGGCGCCACCTATCAAGGCGTCGGCGTGCTGACCGCACCGGCCACGATGGGGCGGGCGGAATCAGTGCTGGCGCCGGCCAGCACAGCCACCTGGGACGATCACGGCCTGGTCGAGGTGACTCTGTTGTCAGACGCCATGTGGCTGGAAAGCCGCAGCCGTGATGCGGTCCTGTCCGGTGCCAATCTTGCCTTGCTGGGCGACGAACTGATCCAGTTCACCACCGCAGAACCCCTGGGCGGACGTCGCTTTCGCCTGTCGGGGCTGCTGCGGGGTCGGCGGGGCAGTGATTGGGCGGTGGGCAGTCATGCTCTGATGGAGCGCTTTGTGCTGCTTGAGCCGGCGACCATGCTCCAGCTGCCGCTGCCGCTGGAGCGTTTGGGCGAAAGCCTGCTGGTGCGGCCAGCCGGCACCGGAGATGCCGGTGCGGAGCCACGCGCCGTGACCATCGGTGCAGAGGCAATCCGACCGTTGCCGCCGGTGCATCTGCACTGGGAGCGGCAATTAGGCCAGCTTCAATTCCGATGGATCCCGCAAAGTCGCGCGGGCTTCGGCTGGCCCGACCTGACCGACGTGCCACTGGCCGAAGCCAGGCCGGCATGGCGGGTGTCGTTGCGCGATGCTGTTGGGCCGCTGGAAACTGCCGACGTGGACGTGCCGGCCTGGTCCACGGCAGATCGCATTGGTCCCCTGTGGTTCGAAGTCGCCCAGATCGGCGCCGCCCTGGGACGCGCAGCCACCCTCTCCCTTTCCTGAACAGGAGGCATCGATGCCACAGACACCGCGCCTGGCCCTGCCGCTGCTGGCCGCCGGCCAAAGCCAGAAGGACGTGACCCACAACTAGGCCCTGCTGGCCCTCGACCGCATGGTGGCGCTGGCCGTGGTATCGCGCAGCCAGGCCGCTCCGCCCGCGCTGCCGGTGCTGGGTGATCTCTTCATCGTGCCAGTGGCCGCGGCAGCGGCCTGGGGCCATCCTGCCGATCAGCTGCTGCAATGGGTCGGCTCGGGTTGGCAGCCGCAACAGCCGCGCCCTGGCCAGCTGGCGCTGGTGCTCGATGAGAACCGTCTGCTCATTTTCAGCAGTGGCTGGCAGGATCGTTTGCCGGTCGCCGGGTTGCAGTTGGCCGGGCGGGCCGTACTGGCCGCGTCGCCGGTCTCGATATCGGCCCCGCAAGGGGGAGGCACCATCGACACGCAAGCCCGCGATGCGCTGACAGCCCTGCTGACAGCGCTGCGTGATCAGGGCATCCTGTTGCCCTAGGCCGCTCGATCTCGCCTACTTTGACCTGTTCACTGTGGCCGTATGGCAACGCTCTCGGTGTTTCTACGCTTGCCTAAATGTCGCCCCCTGAGATACATGAACGAACAATGCCACGGATGTGATGGCATGGTTTAAAAAGGGGATGGTGATGCGCAGGTTCGCGATCGGTCTCGCCCTTGCTGCCACTGCGCTTTCGGGCGCCGCTGCAGCCAAGGACAAGTCCTGGTATATTGGTCTCGAGGCGGGCGTCAGCTTGCTTCAGAATCAGGCTCTCGACATTTCCACCGCCAACGGCGCTACCACGGTTGATGATGCCATCCGGCATTCGTACAAACCAGGTCTCGATGTGGGCGGCAGGATCGGTTACGATTTCGGGGCGCTACGCACCGAATTCGCGCTCGATTATCTGCGCGGCCGCAACCGCAATTCCTTCGTGGAAGCCACGCCGCCGGCCATTCCCTTCACCAACGCCTCGAACGTCAGCGGCACCGGTGTGCCGCCGCTGGGCACCTATGCGGATGCCGGTGGCTCCTCCAGCGCGCTGGCCTTCATGTTCAACGGCCTCATTGACTTCGGTGGCAACGACAACAACTTCGGCGGCTACCTCGGCGCTGGTGCGGGTATCGCTCGCGTCCAGATGCGTGGGCAGGCGCTGCGCGCCCCGGGTTCCGTGTTCCTGGACGATTCCGATACGGGTTTCGCCTGGAACCTGCTGGCCGGCATCTACAAGCCGGTGAGCGACCATGTTGATATCGGCCTGAAGTATCGCTTCCTGAACGTGGAGGACGTGAACGTCTTCACGACCAACGGCCTGCCGGTGGACACGCGGTTCCGCAGCCACAGCGTGCTGCTGACCCTGACCTACAATTTCTTCGAGAAGGCGGCCCCCCCGCCTCCTCCTCCGCCGCCTCCCCCGCCGCCTCCCCCGCCGCCTCCGCCGCCGCCGTTGCCGCCGTGCCCGCCGC
>NZ_WMHO01000303.1 GCF_010994245.1 Sandarakinorhabdus rubra | reverse complement strand
GCGCTGGTGGCCTCTGCCACCAGCGCATCGGTGAGCGCCGCCGCCGGCGCGGGATCGCCCGCCACCACCACGGTGAGATCACCGCCCGGTGGCGGCGCACTGCACCCCGCGGCGAGCACGCCCGCCGCCACAGCCAGCCGGAAGATCAGTCGAGCCATCGCCCGACACTCTAGCCGGGCTTGGGGCGGCATCAACAGAAGCTTCCTTGTAGGCGGCAGGCCAAGCGCGGTAGAGGAGGCCATGGCAAGCAGCAGCACCATCGCCACCGACATCATCAGCCTGATCGGCAACACGCCGCTGATCGCGCTGAAGGGCCCCAGCGCCGAGACCGGCTGCACCATCCTGGGCAAGGCCGAGTTCCTGAACCCCGGCGGCAGCGTGAAGGACCGCGCCGCGCTGGGCATCATCGAGGATGCGGAGAGCCAGGGCCTGCTTAAGCCCGGCGGCATCATCGTGGAGGGCACTGCCGGCAACACCGGCATCGGCCTCGCGCTGGTGGGCGCGGCGCGCGGCTATCGCACCATCATCGTGATGCCGGAAACCCAGAGCCGCGAGAAGCAGGACACGCTGCGGGCGCTGGGCGCCGAACTCGTGCTGGTGCCGGCCGCGCCCTATGCCAACCCGGCCCATTATGTGCACACATCGCGCCGGCTGGCCGAAGAGACGCCGGGCGCCATCTGGGCCAACCAGTTCGACAACGTGGCCAACCGGCTGGCCCATATCCGCACCACGGCGCCCGAGATGTGGCAGCAGACCAACGGGCGGATCGACGGCTTCACCTGCGCGGTGGGCACCGGAGGCACGCTGGCCGGCGTGGCGCTCGGCCTGCGCGCCGAAAAGCCCGACATCACCATCGCGCTGACCGACCCCGAAGGCGCCGCGCTCTACAATTATTACGCCCATGGCGAGCTGAAGGCCGAAGGCTCGAGCGTGTCGGAAGGCATTGGCCAGTCGCGCATCACCGGCAATCTTGATGGCCTGGTGGTCGACACCCAGTTCCGCGTGCCGGACAGCGAGGGGATGCACTGGGTGCGCCGGCTGAACGCCGAGGAGGGCCTGTGCCTGGGCCTGTCGTCGGGCATCAACGTGGCCGGCGCGGTGCGGCTGGCGCGGGCGCTGGGGCCGGGCCATGTTGTCGCCACCATCCTGTGCGATAGTGGATTGCGTTATCTTTCAACGATTTACAACCCGGACTGGTTGGCCGCCAAGGGCCTTGCCCCGGCCTGAGCCAAGCGGGTAAACAGAGCGACGATGAACCACGCCGAACCACGTGCCCGCGCCAGGGTTGCCGCCGCCCGCAGCGGCGACCGCCTGCGCTGGGGCCTCACCGGCCTTGCCACCATTTTCCTGGTGGTGATGATCGCGGCGGCCAGCGTCGGGCCGGTTGGCCGCGCACAGCGGCCGGGCGCCGGGGAATCGCTGGCCGTGCTGGGCGTCGCCCCCGGGCCGGCCAGCCGCCCCACTGACCGCTAGTGAGCCCGGCGCGGCTGGCGCGACTCGACAGCGCCCGGCGCCTGCCACCCCCATTTCGCAGCGAATCCCCTGGCCCGGTGGGGCCAAATCCCATGATCTGCGCAGGCGTTGCGCCCCACAGACTTGTCCACAGGCTGATTTGGCCTGGAACAGGACAAGAACATCGCCCGCGATGGGGCGAATTGCCCAAGGATATCCCCATTTATGGGGTGCCTGGCCCATGAGATTCCATTGAGGCCCATGAAATCCCATGATACACCCGTTTTCCACAGCGGAATGCGGGTGGCTTGCCTGTTGTCCTGCCCCGATCGGATGGCCCTGCCGGCCAGTTGATCGCGGTGAGGGCGCAAGTCCCCCGGTTCCGCGACCGGGGGACGTGGGTAAGCACTGCGGTGAGCACAGCGAATTTCTTTGGCTTTGGATTGAATGCCGTCGACGCCAAGTCGCGGCTGTCGATCCCGGCTGACTTTCGCGCCGTGCTGGCCGCCCGCAACAGCGGTCGCGAAGTGCTGGTGGGCCCCGGCCATGCGGGGCGCCCGTGCCTGATGGCTTATGACGAGGGGTACAGCGCCGTGCTGCGCGAGCGCGTGGCCGCGCGCCATGCCGACGGCATGGCCGATGCCGCCTACACCGACAACACGGCGCTGGCCGGCTTCATGCAGAAGCTAGGCATCGATGATGCCGGCCGCGTGGTGATGCCCGCGCTGCTGAAGGGCCTAGGCGGGATTTCCAGCCATGTCTGGTTTGCCGCCGGCTTCGACTATTTCGAGCTGTGGGACCCGTGGACCTTCCGCGACCACGCCAACCTGACCGCCGTGCAGCGGGCGCTGGTGGCCGGCGAGATGCAGGCGCGCGGCCTGCCGCAGGAGCGCCCGCAGTGAGCGCCGCCCCGCACCAGCCGGTTTTGCTGGCCGAGGTGATGGCGGCGCTCGCGCTGAAAGCCGGCGATGT
>NZ_WMHO01000302.1 GCF_010994245.1 Sandarakinorhabdus rubra | reverse complement strand
CACCACGGCGGTGACGCACTGGCCCCATTTCTCATCCGGCAGGCCGAACACAAGCGCATCCTCGATCGCCGGGTGGGTTTTCAGGGTTTCCTCGACTTCCTCGGGGAAGACCTTCTCGCCGCCGGTGCGATGCTGATCTCGACGGCAGGCGCCACCACCGTCCGGTAGGCGCCGGCGCGCGGATCGAACACCACTAGGTCGACCGGCCCGAGCGAGAAGCGGCCGGGGGTGCGCGGCACGATGGTGATGGCCTCGGTCATCGTCCGTTCGAACAGGCTGTCGGCCGCGCCGTTGCCGCGCTTCGGGGCGCCCAGCAGGTCGAACGCGCGCGGCAGCGGGCGCGAAGGGATGCCATCAAAGCCCATCCAGTTGCCGGTGCCCGACAGGGTGACCGTCCAGACGATCGGCTTGCCGACCTCGCCGCCCTGCACGTCCAGCGCCGATTTGAGGGTGAAGTCACCAACGGCGCCGCCAAAGCCGGCTGGCGCCGGCGGCAGGGCGCGCACGGCCAGACGGGCACCGGCGCCGGTCGCCATAACCGGGCCGATGGTCGCAATGGTGACGCCGCTGGTTTCATAGGATCCGGTGACGATCTGCATCTGCCGCGCCGGTGGTGGCAACTGGACGGTGCCGGGCGTCAGCGCGATGGCGCGGGTGGTGAAGGCCAGATCGGCCACCGTGCGGCCGCCTTGCGCCAGCGGCGGCGCCAGTGGCAGGCGGGTCCAGCCTTCGGTCACCAGCGGATCGGGCTTCCAGGCAAGATCGCCGTCGAGATAGCGGAACTGGTCCCAATCGACCCGCCAGACAATGCCGAGCGTGAAGACCTCGCCGGCCCACGGCTGGCGGTCGGGAAGCTGGAAGCTGCCGGAGACGATGGTGTCCGGGGCGGGCGGCACCGGCGCGGCGGCCAGCGCTGGCGCTGCCGCGAGCTGGACCAGCCCCAGCAGCATCGCCAGACATCTTCTCACCATGTCTGCCCGGCCTTGCGCGGCGCCGGTTCCTGCGCCTGCAAAATGCGGAACAGTTCGCCAGGCTGATCGGCGGCGCGCAGCTTTTCCAGCACATAGGCCGGCCTGACCAGCGACGGCACGCGCCATTCGGCCTGTTCGGCGCCACTGCGCTGCGTGCCACCAACCCGCCGATCATCGGGCGGGGTGGCCTTGGGATCGAAGCCGGCCTCGTCGGGATCCGGCGCCTCCTCCCCCGCGTCGGGGTCGCCCTGGGGTTCGCCATCGCCCTCCTCGGGATCATCGGTGGTGCGGCGCGGCCGCATCAGGCGGTTCAGCTTGCCGCGCAGCACTGCCCATTCGGGCCGGCCGGGTTCGAGCGCCGCCCCGGCATCCACCGCCGCGACCCCGTCCATCAGCACGCCGATCTGCAGCGGATGCAGATGCTGGCGATGGGTTTCGCCATAGGCAAGGCTGACCCTGGCCAGCGCCAGATAGTCATCGGCGCCGGGTTCGGGGCCGTCCACCAGCCGGGCGACCACCTGCTTCACTTCGCGCAGCGGGTCAGGTTCCGCGGCAGGCTTGACCGCATGGCCGGCGCCGGCGCCGATGAACAGCGCGAGGCCCGTCATCAGCGCTGCTGCAGGAAATGCGCGGCGGGACCGGGGCAGGTGGGGCCGGGCCGGCCATTCGACCGCCGCGCTCCACAACAGGAACAGGATGGCAGGCAGCAGGAACCAAGCGTAGCGTTCGGCCGTCCCCGCTGCAGGGGCGCTGCCTTCGCCGTTGCCGCCGCTGGCCGCCAGCCGCGCCGCCAGCCCGGCGGCGTCTGCAGCGTCGAGCGCGGCGCCGCCGGTGGCCCTCGCAATGCCCTCCAGCGCTGCCTTGTCCAGTCGCGACCGGATCGCTTCGCCTTTGGCATCGCGGATGGTGGCGCCCGCCGTGGTGCCCAGCCCGACGGTGACCACGGCGATGCCGCGCGATTGCAACTGGCGCAGCGGGGTCTGCCAGTCCGTTGGTTCCGCCTCGCCGTCAGACAGCAGCACGAGCGTGCGGCGGGTCGCCTGCGGGGTGAAGGCGGTGCTCGCGACGCGAAACAGGGCGACATAATCGCTGCCCGGCACGATCATCTGATCGGGATGGACCGCGGCCACGAACATGTCGAACAGCGTCCGATCGGGGCTGGGCGCGGCGAGCAGATAGGCTCGCCCGGCAAAGCCGATCAGTCCGACGTCCAGCGCCGACTGGTCAGCCAGGCGCCGCGCCAGGCCGCGCGCCCGCTCCAGCCGCGACGGCAGTGTGTCGGTTGCAAGCATGCTGCGCGACAGGTCGATCGCGATCACCACTTCGTGGTGGCCGGCGTCGGCGGCAGGCACCTGGCCCCATTGCGGCCGCCCCAGCGCCAGCACCATGAGCAGCAGCGCGGCGGCAAAACGCCAGGGCAGCGGCCTCAGGGCCTCACCCAGCCAGACCCGGCCGCCGGCAACA
>NZ_WMHO01000301.1 GCF_010994245.1 Sandarakinorhabdus rubra | reverse complement strand
CGGCCGCGGTGAGCTGGCGCAAGCGGGCCGGATCGCGGGACAGCGCCACCCATAGCGAGGGGAACTCCCGTTCGCGGCCCGGCGGCGGGGTGAAGGCCAGGCGCGCCGCCGTCCAGCCACCCTCGGCCGCCAGCCGGGCCAGCACCGGCTCCAGGTCCACGAAGCGGTTGGTGATGTGGATCACCAGAAGGCCATCGGCCCGCAGCGCCCGCCCATAGATGGCCAGCGCCTCGCGCGTCATCAGGTGCAGCGGGATGGCATCGGAGGAAAAGGCATCGATGGCCAGCAGGTCGAAGGCCGCCGGTGGCTGGGCAGCCAGCGTGAGACGGGCATCCCCGGTGATCATGCCAGCGGTGGGCGCACAGGCCGAAAGATAGGTGAAATCTTCGCGGGCGATGGCCACCACCACCGGATCGATCTCGAAAAATGTCCAGCGCTGACCGTCCCGCGCGTGACAGGCGAGCGTGCCGGCGCCCAGTCCCACCACGCCAATGCGGGCCTGCGGGCCATAGAGCGAGGGCACCGCCGCCAGCGCCCTGCCGATGCCGCTGCCCGGCACATAATAAGTGGTGAGCTGGCGCGCACCGGCGCCATCAAGGGACTGTGTGCCGTGCAGCGTGGTGCCATGCAGAAGCCAGCGCAACCCCTGTTCGCGATGATCTTCCACCGTGTAGACGCCGAAGAAGCTGCGCTGGTGCAGGCCCTCGGCCACCTTGGCCAGCCGCGCCGCGCCGCCCAGGCCCAGCATGGCCAGCAGCAGCACGCCGGTGAACAGCCAGCGGTGCCCGATGCTGACCCAGCCGATCACCATCATGGCGGCCAGCGCAGCGCCGGTGGCCCACCCCGGTTGCAGCCGGGCAGACAGCGGCGTGGTGCCAAAGCCGGTGGCCACCCACAGGGCCAGCCCCACCATCCCCACCAGCAGCAAGGCTGGCACCAGGCGGCCGACAGGCAATTCCAGCCGCGGTGTTGCACTGAGCAGCAGGGCCGCACAGAGCAGCAGCAAGGGATGTTCCCACTGCCAGGAAAAGACCAGCGGCGCCACCAGCGCGCAGAACAGCCCGCCCAGGGCACCGCCCACCGACATCCAGAGGTAGAAGCTGGTCAGTCCCGCCGGCGGCGGGCGCTCCCCGGCCAGCGTGCCGTTCAAGGCCACGGCGAGCACGAAGAACAGCAGCAGGCCCCCGACGGCCAGCCAAACCGCCACCGTCGGACCGTTGGCGGACTGGAACACCGGTGCGGCCAGCAGCAGCAGCAGCGGCGGCGCCAGGCGCAACGCCCCGGCGGTGGCGCGCTCCCCCGCGGCCGAGAAGGCAATCACGAAGCTGAGCAGGTAGAGCGCCAGCGGCACCACCCACAGCAGCGGCATCGCCATCAGATCGGTGGTGAGATGCGTGGTGGTGGACAGCAGCAGGCCCGAAGCGACCGCCGCCAGCGCCACCCAGCGCAGCCGTTGGCGCCAGCCGATGGCCGCTGCCGGCGCGGCCTGCACCGCCGCAGTGCCGGCGCCGTGGACCCGCATCCCGCACAGGCCGACCAGCAGGGCGAGCGCGACAAAGCCGGCAGACCAACCCAGCCGCTGCGGCCACAGACCGGCCAACGGCTCCACCAGCAGCGGATAGGCGATCAGCGCAGCAAAGCTGCCAAGGTTGGAGGCGGCGTAGAGAAAATAGGGGTTGGCCGCATCGGGATCGCCCGACCGCGCAAACCAGGCCTGCATCAGCGGCGCCTGCGCAGAGGCGACGAAGAATGTCGGGCCGATCGACACCGCCAGCAGCCCCAGCAGCCACAGCGTTGGATCGCCACTGCCGGCCGGCGGATACCAGGCGGCAATGCCGATCGGCAGGCTGAGCGCAGCAACGGCGAACAGTGCCAGGTGGATCGCCAGTTGCCGGCCCGGCGCCAGCCGCTGCAGCCAATCGGCATAGAGATAGCCCAGCAGCAGCACCACCTGATAGAACAGCATCGCCACGTTCCACACCGCCGGCGCCCCACCCAGCACCGGCAGCACGATGCGGCCGAACATCGGCTGGACCAGGAACAGCAGGAAACTGCCGGCAAGGATGGTGAGCGTGAACAGCGGGCGGGCCGGGATCACGAGGCGGTCCGTGCGGCTGGTCATCGCTGCCCTGTCTGAGGCAATGGCCGCGACTTGGCAAGGCGCTCAGAGGCTTGGGTAATCGTCAAATATTGTCAAGCAATTGGGCCATTGTGGAGGCATTCAGCGCAAAGCCGGCCAGCATGGCCAGCGCTGCAGCCAACAGCGGCCAGGCGCCCGACCATCCGCCGCCGCCCAACTCGCCCTTGCGCCGGGCCAGCACCAGCGCCACCCCGGCCTTGAACAGCGTGTTGAGCAGCACCGGCAGCGCCAGGATTCCGCCGGCCAGCGCCGGCGCGATGCTCCCTGCCGGCACGCTGCGCAGCGCCACGATGGCGGCATCGACATCG
>NZ_WMHO01000300.1 GCF_010994245.1 Sandarakinorhabdus rubra | reverse complement strand
AACGGGCGCCGAAACCGGCGCCTAGCGGCCCGTGGCCATCGCTGCCCGGCAGCCCGGCGCGGGCAAGGGCCTCCCGCGCCAGCCGGCGATAGGGGGGCTCCATCGCCCAGTTCTTGTCGCCGCCGTTGGTGAGGTCGAACAATTTGGCGGCCGGCACCACCGGCACGGGCGGCAGGCCATCGCCCATCGGCAGGCCGCGCCCGGCGGCACTCAGCAGCAGCGCCAACTCGTCGCCGGCTGCCAGCCCGAACACCGATCCACCGGCCAGCGCCAGGCCATGTGCGCGTTCGACGAGGTTGATCGGGTTCAGCGCGTCGGTCTCGCGGGTGCCGGGGCCGCCGCCGCGCACCTCCACTGCCATCACCGCCGGCTGGTCCGGGATGATCAGGGTGACGCCGGTGCGCGCCACGCTGCAATGGGCATGGCCCACCGCGATGCCGGGAACCGCAGAGATGCCAGCCGCGTTCATGGCGCATCCATCGGCCGCAGTCATGGCTGTTGCAAGCCCCTGAAATGCAGCGCACGTTGCAATTGCCCCACCCGAAAGGAATATCTGCGATGCACGCCCCCGCAGTCGCGCACATCAACCGGATCGGCACGGCGTTGCCGCCCAACGATGTGCACGAGGCCTTCGTGGATTTCGTCGGCACGCTGATCCACGATCGGCGTGATCAGCTGCTTTTCAAGCGCCTCGTTGGCCGCAGCGCCATCGATCACCGCTGGAGCTTCTTCACGCCGGTGAAGGACCCCGACGGCTTCACCGCCGATGCCGAAGGCTTCTATCGCCCCGGCGGCTTTCCCACCACGCAGCAGCGCATGGCGCGCTTTGCCGCCACCGCGCCCGGGCTGGCCGAACAGGCGGTGGCCGGCCTCGCCCTGTCGGCGCGCGAGCTGAAGGGCATCACCCACCTGGTGGTGGCCAGCTGCACCGGCATGGTGGCGCCGGGGATCGACCAGATCCTTGTCCAGCGTCTCGGCCTGTCACCGGCGGTCGAGCGCACGCATGTTGGCTTCATGGGCTGTTATGCGGCGGTCAATGCGCTCAGGCTCGCCCATCATTTCGTCCGCTCCGATCCTTCGGCGCGGGTGCTGGTGGTGAACCTGGAACTGTGCACGCTGCACTTCCAGGAAACCGGCGACCTTGAATCGCTGCTTGCCATGCTGCTGTTCGGCGATGGCTGTGCCGCAGCCCTGGTGACCGCCGATCCCACCGGGCTTGCCCTCACCGATTTCCGCGCCGCCACCATCGCCGACAGCGCCGACGCCATCACCTGGAACATCGGGGACCAGGGTTTTGACATGCACCTGTCGGGCCGGGTGCCGCCGATCCTGCAGGCAGCGCTCGCAGGGCCGGCGGGCGCCGACCTGCTGCGCGGCCGGCAGCCAGACGAATTTGGCGTCTGGGCCGTGCACGGCGGCGGCCGCGCCATCCTTGATGCGGTGGAAACCGGGCTGGGGCTGGGGCAGGGCGCCCTCAACTGGTCACGCGAGGTGCTGCGCGAGTGTGGCAACATGTCGAGCGCCACCATCATGTTCGTGCTGCACCGGATCATGGCCGGGGTGGGAAGCAGCGTGCCGCGCGGCGTGCCCGGCTTTGGCGTCGCCTTTGGCCCCGGGCTGGCGGCGGAAAGCTTCCGCTTCGAAACGGTCGGCTGATGGCATCACTGCCGGCAGACTGGCCGCGCGCGCCGATCGATTTTCGCGTGCGCGCCGATCTGCCGGAAATCATGGACGATGATGGCCTCGATCCGGCCATTTATGCCGCGGTCATCGCCGATCTGGCGCGCGTCAACAGCCTCACCCGCGCCCGCCCGCCGACGCTGGCTTGGCTCAGGCGGCAGACTGTGGGCATGACGCGCTTCACCCTTGTCGATGTCGGCTTCGGCCATGGCGACATGCTGCGCGCTATCGCCGGCTGGGCGCAGCGCCACGGCATCGCCGCAGACCTGGTGGGTGTTGATCTCAACCCGCGCTCCGCCCCGGTGGCGGTAGCGGCGACCGATCCGGTGCTGGGCATCCGCTATGTGACCGGCCGCGCCGAGGCGCTGGATTTCGCGCCCGATTTCATCATCTCCAGCCTGGTGGCGCACCACATGCGCGATGCCGAACTGGTGGGCTTCCTGCGCTGGATGGACGGGGCGGCGCGCGCCGGCTGGCTGGTGAATGATCTGCACCGGCATCCGCTGGCCTGGGCCGGCTTTCGTGCGCTGGCGGCTGTGCTGGGCTGGCATCCGATTGTCGCCCATGATGGCGCTCTGTCGGTACGCCGCGCCTTCACCCGGGCGGACTGGACACGCCTGCTGGGTGCAGCCGGGGTGCAGGCGGACGTGCGCTGGCACCTGCCGTTCCGCTGGACGGTGGCCTCATGTCGCCGCTGATTATCGGCGGCGGGCTGGCCGGTGCGGCGGCCGCCATCGATCTGGCGCGCGCCGGCCATGCGCCGCTGCTGCTGGAGCGCGAGGCC
>NZ_WMHO01000030.1 GCF_010994245.1 Sandarakinorhabdus rubra | reverse complement strand
CCGTGGCGGCGATCGCGGCCGCGGTGGTAACCGTGGCGGCGGCGAGCGTGGTGAGCGCGGCCAGCGCCGTGGTCGCGAAGCCAGCGGCGAGCCGGCCGGCGAGGAGCTGATCGAGAAGCTCGTCCACATCAACCGCGTGTCCAAGACGGTGAAGGGCGGCAAGCGCTTCGGCTTTGCCGCGCTGGTCGTGGTTGGCGATGGCAAGGGCCGGGTCGGCTTCGGCCATGGCAAGGCGCGCGAAGTGCCGGAAGCCATCGCCAAGGCGACGGCCGCTGCCAAGAAGGCGATGATCCGCGTGCCGCTGCGCGATGGCCGCACCCTGCACCATGATGGCTTCGGCCATTTCGGCGCCGGCAAGGTCTATGTCCGCTCGGCCACGCAGGGCACCGGCATCATCGCCGGCGGCCCGATGCGCGCCGTGTTCGAATCGCTGGGCGTTGCCGACGTGGTCACCAAGTCGGTGGGCACCAACAACCCCTACAACATGATCCGCGCCACCTTTGCGGCGCTGACCGGCCAGGTCAGCCCGAAGAGCGTGGCCCAGCGGCGCGGCAAGAAGGTCGTCGACCTGCTGGCGCGCCGTGGCGACGTGTCGGCCAAGGCGGCCGAAGCCGAAGCCGAAGCGGTGGCGTGACGGAGGAACCGATGGCCAAGCTGAAAGTCACCCAGATCGGTTCGCCGATCCGCCGCGCGCCCATCCAGGAAAAGAACCTGATCGGGCTGGGCCTCAACAAGCTGCATCGCAGCCGCGAGCACACTGACACGCCCGAAGTGCGTGGCATGATCGCCCGCGTGGCCCACCTCGTGAAGGTCGAAGAACTGGCCTGAACGCCACCCCCATCCCGCGCGTAAGCGAAAGCGAGTGCATCCCATGACGACCAAGCTCAATCATCTCCATGACAATCCCGGCGCCCGCAAGAAGCGCGTGCGCGTCGGCCGCGGCATCGGCTCCGGCCTCGGCAAGACCGCCGGGCGCGGCCAGAAGGGCCAGACCAGCCGTTCGGGCGTCGCCATCAACGGCTTCGAAGGCGGCCAGATGCCGCTGCACATGCGGCTGCCCAAGCGCGGCTTCAACAACATCTTCCGCAAGGATTATGCCGTCATCAACCTCGGCACCCTGCAGGCCGCGATCGACGCCGGCAAGCTGGATACCAAGGCGGTGATCGATGCCGAAGCGCTGGTGGCGGCCAAGGTGCTGACCCACGCCCGCGACGGCGTGCGCCTGCTGGGTGTCGGCGCGCTCACCGCCAAGGTGACGCTGAAGCTGGCCGGCGCCTCGGCCTCGGCCAAGGCCGCCGTGGAAGCCGCCGGTGGCTCGATCGAGCTGCCGCCGCCGCCGCCGGAACCGCTGAGCCGCGACGAGCAGAAGGCCGCCCGCGCCGCCGCCCGCGCCGCCAAGGCCGGGAAGTAACGGGGTCGGGGCAATCGACCCCATGGCAATCGCGCCGCGTGTCGCCTACATGAGGGCCGATACGCGGCGTTTGCCGTCCTCTTTGACCGGGTGAAGGTGCAATGGCGTCAGCCGCCGACAAGATGGCCGCGAACCTCTCGTTCGCCAATTTCTCCAAGGCCACCGAGCTCAAGAACCGCATCTGGTTCACGCTGGGCGCCCTGGTGGTGTTCCGGCTGATCAGCTTCGTGCCGCTGCCCGGCATTGATCCGCTCGCCCTTTCCAGCCTGTTCGAACAGACGCGCGGCGGCGTCCTCGATTTCTTCAACATGTTCTCCGGCGGCGCGCTCGAACGCATGAGCCTGATCGCGCTGGGCGTCACGCCCTACATCACCGCCTCCATCGTGGTGCAGCTGCTCACCAGCCTCGTGCCCAGCTTCATGGCGCTGAAGAAGGAAGGCGAGGCCGGGCGCAAGACGCTGAACCAGTATACCCGCTATGGCACGGTGTTCCTCACCATCCTGCAGGGCTATGGCATTGCCGTCGGCCTGGAAGGCTGGGGCGCCGGCCAGGGTGTTTCGGCGGTCATCGATCCGGGCTGGTTCTTCCGCATCTCGACGGTGATCTCGCTGCTCGGCGGCACCATGTTCCTGATGTGGCTGGGTGAACAGATCACCAGCCGCGGCATCGGCAACGGCATCTCGCTGATCATCATGGCCGGCATCGTGGCGCAGCTGCCCGTCGCGCTCGGCACCATGTTCGAACAGGGCCGCACCGGCGCGCTGTCGACCGGCTTCGTGCTGCTGATCGCGGTGGTGGCGCTGGCGACCATCGCCGTCATCTGCGTGTTCGAACGCGCGGTCAGGAAGATCCTGATCCAGTATCCCAAGCGCCAGGTCGGCAATCGCATGTTCCAGGGCGATTCCAGCTTCCTGCCGCTGAAGATCAACACCTCGGGCGTGATCCCGCCGATCTTCGCCAGCTCGCTGCTGCTGATGCCGCTGACCGTGGCGCAGTTCCTCAGCCAGCAGGGCAATGCGCCGGAATGGTTGACCACGGTGACCACCGCGCTCCAGCACGGCGCGCCGCTCTACATGATCCTCTATGCCGCCGGCATCATCTTCTTCAGCTTCTTCTACACCGCGGTGGTGTTCAACCCCGAGGAAACGGCCGAGAATCTGAAGAAGTATGGCGGCTTCGTGCCCGGCATCCGGCCCGGCGCGCGCACCGCGGAATATCTCGATTTCGTGCTCACCCGGCTGACGGTCATTGGCGCCGCCTATCTCACCGCCATCTGCCTGCTGCCGGAATTCCTGATCAGCGAGCTGAAGGTGCCCTTCTATTTCGGTGGCACGTCGCTGTTGATCGTGGTCAACGTGACGATGGACACGGTGGCCCAGATCCAGAGCCACATGCTGGCCCATCAATATGAGGGACTCATCAAGAAGTCCAAACTCAGGGGGAATCGCCGTTGAACCTCATCCTGCTGGGCCCGCCGGGGGCGGGCAAGGGCACCCAGGCCAGCCGCCTCGTGAAGGAGCGCGGCATGGTCCAGCTGTCCACCGGTGACATGCTGCGCGCCGCCGTGGCCGCCGGCACGCCGGTGGGCCTCGCCGCCAAGGCGGTGATGGACGCCGGCGGGCTCGTCTCCGACGAGATCGTCAACGGCATCCTCTCGGAACGGCTGGACCAGCCGGACGCGCGTGCCGGCTTCATTCTCGATGGCTATCCGCGCACCGACGTGCAGGCCGATGCGCTTGATGCGATGCTGGGCGACAAGGGGCTGCAGATCGACCATGTCATCGAACTGGTGGTGGACGAAGACGCGCTGGTGGACCGCATCACCGGCCGCTTCACCTGCGGCAGCTGTGGCGAAGGCTATCATGATCGCTACAAGCTGCCCAAGGTGGCCGACACCTGCGACGTGTGCGGCGGCCACGCGTTCAAGCGCCGCGCCGACGACAATGCCTCGACCGTGCGGCAGCGCATGGCCGAGTATCGCGCCAAGACCGCGCCGATCATCCCGCACTACCAGTCGCGTGGCATCGTCGCCCGCGTCGACGGCATGGCCAGCATGGACGCGGTGGCGGGCAGCATCGACGCCATTCTCGACGCCTGAGCCGGCGCCCGGCGCCGTGCGGCGCAGGGCGGCTTGACATTCGCACGACTCACCGCTAACGCCGCCTCTTCCGCATGAACGGAATGGCAACCGGCGCCCCCGATGGGCAGCCGGCTCGTTCCTTTGGCGGCAAATTGCTTTGAGATGGCTGCCCCTTGCCCCGGGCGCCGTGGAGCGCGAAAGGACAACAACTGTGGCACGTATTGCGGGTGTCAACATCCCGACCAACAAGCGCGTGGAAATCGCGCTCACCTATATCCATGGCATCGGCCGCACCACCGCCAGCCGCCTGGCTGCCGAACTGGGCTTCCCGCCGGAGCGCCGGGTGCAGGACCTGACCGACGCCGAGATCCTGTCGATCCGCGAGAAGATCGACCGCGAGCTCACCGTGGAAGGTGACCTGCGCCGCCAGAACGCGATGAACATCAAGCGCCTGATGGATCTCGCCTGCTATCGTGGCCTGCGCCATCGCAAGGGCCTGCCCGTGCGCGGCCAGCGCACCCACACCAACGCCCGCACCCGCAAGGGCAAGGCCAAGCCGATCGCCGGCAAGAAGAAGTAAGCGCGCTTACCCCGCTGCTACGCTTCCTCACCACTGGCCCACCGCTTTTCAGGGATATTTGAAATGGCTCGCGAAGTTGCCCGCATCAAGCGCAGGGAACGCAAGAACATCACCAGCGGCGTCGCGCATGTGAACGCCAGCTTCAACAACACCATGATCACCATCACCGATGCCCAGGGCAATGCCATTGCCTGGTCTTCGGCCGGGACCATGGGCTTCAAGGGCAGCCGCAAGTCGACGCCGTTCGCGGCGCAGATGGCCGCCGAAGACGCCGGCAAGAAGGCCGCCGAACATGGCGTGCGCACGCTGGAAGTGGAAGTGCGCGGCCCCGGTTCTGGCCGCGAATCGGCGCTGCGCGCGCTGCAGGCGGTGGGCTTCACCATCACGGCCATCCGCGATGTGACGCCGATCCCGCACAACGGCGTGCGCCCGCCCAAGCGTCGTCGCGTCTGATCCGTCCGCCCCGGCGCCGGTCCCTTGTGGGCCCCGCGCTCGACTTTCTGGGCCGACGGACGGGCGGGTGACGATCCGCTCTTCCCAAGACCCTCTCCAGATTCCCGCACTCCAGACCGAGGTGAACCCCGTGGCCGTCATCGCCAAGAACTGGACCGAACTGAAAAAGCCCAATCGCCTGGAGCAGCGCCCCAGCGGCGATGGCCGGCACAAGGCATCCTTCGTTGCTGAACCGCTGGAACGCGGCTTCGGCCTGACGCTGGGCAACGCGCTGCGCCGCGTGCTGCTGTCCTCGCTGCAGGGCGCGGCGATCACCGCCATCAAGATGGACGGGGCGCTGCACGAATTCTCCAGCCTGCCGGGCGTGCGCGAGGACGTGACCGACATCGTGCTGAACATCAAGCAGGTGGCAATCCGCATGGCCGGTGATCAGGCCAAGCGCGTCTTCCTGAACGCCACCGGCCCGGGCCCGGTCACCGCCGGCCAGATCGCCGTGACCGGCGACATGGAGGTGATGAACAAGGATCTGGTGATCTGCAACCTGGATGCCGGCGCCACGCTGAACATGGAACTGACGGTGGAAACCGGTAAGGGCTATGTGCCGGCCAGCGCCAACCGCCCGGCCGATGCGCCGATCGGCCTGATCCCGGTTGATGCGCTCTACTCGCCGGTGCGCCAGGTCAGCTACAAGGTGGATCCGACCCGCGTCGGCCAGGAGCTTGACTATGACAAGCTGACCATCTCGGTCGACACCGATGGCAGCCTGTCGCCGGAAGATGCGCTGGCCTATGCCGCCAAGATCCTGCAGGACCAGCTGCAGCTGTTCGTCAACTTCGAGGAAGCCGCTGTCTCCGCCCCGGTGACGCATGCCGTGCCCGGCGGCCCGGTGGAAGTGGACGATACCGCCAGCATCAACCGCTACCTGCTCAAGAAGGTGGACGAGCTGGAACTGTCGGTGCGTTCGGCCAACTGCCTCAAGAACGACAACATCATCTACATCGGCGATCTCGTGCAGAAGACCGAGAGCGAGATGCTGCGCACGCCGAACTTCGGCCGCAAGTCGCTGAACGAGATCAAGGAAGTCCTGTCCCAGATGGGCCTGCGGCTCGGCATGGAAATCCCCGGCTGGCCGCCCGAGAACATCGAGGAAATGGCCAAGAAGCTGGAACAGGAGTTTTAAGCCGGTCGGCTGGCAGCAACGCGCAGCGTTGCGGCCAGACTCGACCGAGCGGCGGCCAGCCGGGCCGCGCGGCCGCCTCAGCGGCCAAGCGGAACCGGTCTGACGTCAGCCCGTGGCTTTGCCACGGGCGCTCTCCCCGAGAGAGCAAAAGGGGAAACTGGCTGACCCCATCATCAGCCTGGTCCGGGGTACCTTGCACGGCCCCTGAACGAACGGAGCAAGACACATGCGCCACGGCGTTGCCCATCGCAAACTCGGCCGCACCACCAGCCATCGCCTTGCGATGCTGCGGAACATGTCGGCCAGCCTGATCAAGCACGAGCAGATCAAGACGACGCTTCCCAAGGCCAAGGAGTTGCGTCCCTATGTCGAGAAGCTGGTGACGCTGGCCAAGCATGGCGGCCTGTCGAACCGCCGCCTCGCCCACGCCCGCCTGCAGGACAACACCCAACTGGTGAAGCTGTTCGACGTGCTGGCCGCGCGCTATGCGGACCGGCCGGGCGGTTATGTCCGCGTGGTCAAGGCCGGCATCCGCCGCTCCGACGCCACGCCTATGGCGATCATCGAGTTCGTGGACCGCGACGTGGACGCCAAGGGCCAGGATTCGGGCCAGGTCGAAAGCTTCGGTGACGACGAATAAGCGCTTCAGGAAGGATCGCCAGCATGGCCGACGAGAATGACCTGGGCGCCAACCCAGAAAATGGCTTTGATGGTGGCGACGAGCCGCTGCCGCAGGTGGCGATCCTCACCCAGTATGTGAAGGACCTGTCGTTCGAGAACCCCAATGCGCCGGGCAGCCTGCAGGTGCAGGCCCAACCGCGTATCGACGTCAACGTGGGCGTCAATGCCCGCAAGGCGGCAGACGACGTGTTCGAGGTCGAGCTGAAGATCAGCGCCAAGGCCGATGTGGACGGCAATGCCGCCTTCATGGTGGAACTGCTCTATGCCGGGCTGTTCGGCCTGAAGAACGTGCCGGAAGAGGCGCTGGAGCCCTTCTGCATCATCGAGGCGCCGCGCATCCTGTTCCCCTTCGCCCGCCGCATCATTGCCGATGCCGTGCGTGACGGCGGCTTCCCGCCGCTGATGCTGGATCCGATCGATTTCGGGCAGCTCTATCTGGCCCAGCAGCAACAGGGCCAGGTTGGAAATGCCTGATGCTTCCCCTCTCCCCTTGCGGGAGAGGGTCGACTCGCGGCAAGCGAGCGGGGTGAGGGGTCTGGTTATCTCGTTCAGGGCAGCGTCGCGGCAGAGCCGCGCCGTGACGTCGAAGCGGTTCAGCGCGCATGAGCGCGCGCTGCCCGCCCGGCCGCACTTGCGCCTGTCGGCGCGCGGCACGCGCGCCAAGCATCCGAATTGTTTGGGCGCTTCGCGATGAGCCTCGTCCGCGCCACCGCCACCATCGGCAGCCTCACCCTGCTGTCGCGCATCGGCGGGTTCGTGCGCGATGTGCTGCAGGCCAGCTTCCTGGGCGCTGGCATGGCGGCAGACGCCTTCCTGATCGCGCAGCGCCTGCCCAACCTGTTCCGCGCGCTCTTTGCCGAAGGCGCCTTTGCCTCGGCCTTCGTGCCGATGTTCAACCGTCAGGTGGGCGCCGACGGTGGGCGCATCGAGGGCGCCCGCCGCTTTGCCGAGGATGTGCTGGCCGTGCTGCTGCCTGTGCTGCTGGCCTTCACCGTGGTGATGGTGGCGGCGGCCGCTCCGGTGGTGTGGGCGCTCACGGGCGGCTTTCCCGATGGCGCGCCGGGCAAGTTCGCGCTCACCGTCGATTTCACCCGATTGACCTTTCCCTACCTGGCGCTGATCAGTCTCGTCTCGTTGCTGGGTGGCTTGCTGAACTCGGTGGGCCGCTTTGCCGTCAATGCCGCCGCGCCGATCCTGTTGAACCTGGTGCTGATTGCCGGACTGCTGTGGTCGCGCGGGTCCGAGGATGTCCTCGTTGGCCGCGTGCAGGCACTGTGCGTCACGCTGGGCGGCGTGGCCCAGCTGGTCTGGCTGATGTGTTCGTGTCGGCAGGCCGGGATTTCGCTGCGGCTCAGGCTGCCCCGGCTCACGCCGCAGGTGCGCCAGCTGATGGCGCTGATCGTGCCAGCGGCGCTGGGGGCCGGGGCCGTGCAGATCAACCTCGTCATTTCCACCGCGCTCGCCGCGCGCTTCCTGGGCGAGGGCGCGGTCAGCTGGCTCTATTATGCCGATCGCCTCAACCAGCTGCCGCTGGGCATCATCGGCATCGGGGTCGGCACCGCGCTATTGCCCACCATGTCGCGGCTGATCGGCGCCGATGATGCGCCGGCCGCGATCGCCCAGCAGAACCGCGCGATCGAGCTGGTGCTGCTGCTCACCCTGCCGGCGGCCGCCGGCCTGGCGCTCGTGGCGGTGCCGATCATCAACCTGTTGTTCGAACATGGCCAGTTCGGCGCCGCCGACACCGCGGCCACTGCGGCGGCGCTGAGCGCCTTTGCCCTGGGGCTGCCGGCCTATGTGCTGATCAAGGTGCTCACCCCCGGCTTCCACGCCCGCGGCGACACGGCAACGCCGGTGCGCGTGGCGGTGGCGGCCATGCTGATCAACCTCGGGGCAAACCTCGTGCTGATCTGGCCCCTGGGTCATGTCGGCATCGCCGTGGGCACGGCAATCGCGGCGTGGAGCAATGCCGGCGTGCTGGCCTGGCTGCTCAATCGTCGCGGCCAGTTCACGCTGGATGCCGGCGCGCGGGCCAGTCTGCCGCGCTATGTCGCGGCCACGCTGGCCATGCTGGCCGTGCTGCTGCTGCTTCGGCAGCTGTTGCCGGTGCCCGGCCCGGGGCTGCTGGCGCGTGGGCTGGCGCTGGCGCTGTTGCTTGGAGCGGGTGGCCTCGCCTATCTGGCGGCGGCGCGCGCGCTGGGGCTGTTCACCTTCAATGGCCTCGCGGCGAAACTGAAACGGAAACGATAGGTGCTTCTGGGATGAAACGGGTCTTTTCGGGCATCCAGCCCACCGGCAATCTCCACCTCGGCAATTATCTGGGCGCCATCCGCAACTGGGTGCGCCTGCAGAACGAGGCCGAGTGCATCTTCTCGGTCGTCGATCTCCACGCCATCACCGTGGCGCAGGATCCGGCAACCCTGCGGCGCGGCATTCACGAGATGGTGGCGGCGCTGATCGCGGCCGGGCTCGACCCTGAACGCTGCATCCTGTTCCCGCAGAGCCGGGTGCGGGTGCATGCCGAACTGGCCTGGGTGCTGATGTGCACGGCGCGAGTCGGCTGGCTCAACCGCATGACCCAGTTCAAGGAAAAGAGCGGCAAGGACCGCGAGGGCGCCTCGGTGGGCCTTTATACCTATCCGGTGCTGCAGGCCGCCGACATCCTGGCCTACAAGGCCACCCATGTGCCGGTGGGGGAGGACCAGAAGCAGCATCTGGAGCTGGCGCGTGACATCGCCATCAAGTTCAACAACGACATGGGCGTCGATCTGTTCCCACCGCCCGAGCCGGTGATCGAGGGACCGGCGACGCGCGTCATGTCCCTGCGCGACGGCACGGCAAAGATGTCGAAGAGCGACCCCAGCGACCAGAGCCGCATCAACCTGACCGACGATGCCGACGCCATCGCCGCCAAGGTGAAGCGCGCCAAGACCGATCCCGAGGCGCTGCCCAGTGAACCGGCCGGCCTCGCCGGACGGCCGGAGGCGGCCAACCTCGTCAACCTGATGGCGGCGCTGTCGGACCGCACGGTGGATGCGGTTCTGGCCGAATTTGGCGGCAAGGGCTTCGGCGCCTTCAAGCCGGCGCTGGCCGACGTGATGGTGGCGAAGCTGGCGCCGATCACGCAGCGCTTCACGGCGCTGAAGGATGACACGGCGGCGATCGAGGCCATCTGCGCCCGCGGTGCCGAGCGGGCGCTGGCCATTGCCGAGCCGGTGTTGGCCGAGGTGCATCGGGCGGTGGGGTTCCGATCGTAACTGGCGATGAAGCGCGGGCGCCGCTTGCGGCAGGACGGGCCATTCATCGGCCAGTCAGTTGTGCGGGCATAAGTTCGCGGCTAACATTGCATTCTCGTAAGGTGGAGCACCGACTCATGAAGAAGATCAGCCCGAACGTCCGTCTGGTACTGCCGGTGGCGGCTGCCCTGGCGCTTTCGGCCTGCGTGTCGCCGTTCGAGGCGCGGGTGGCCCGCTTCCAGCAACTGCCGGCGCCGGCTGGCAACAGCTTCGTTATCGAGCCGCGCGACAAGGCCAATGAAGGCGGGCTGGAGTTCGCCACCTACGCCAATCTGGTGCGCCAGCGGCTGATCGCCGCCGGCTTCCAGGAAGCCAGCGGCCCGGATGCGGCGGCGATGACCGTCCAGCTCGACTATAATGTCACCGATCCGCGCGAGAAGGTCCGCTCGCGCCCCGGCTTCGGCTGGGGCGGCTGGGGCGGCTGGGGCGGCGGCTTCGGCGGCTTTGGCTGGAACCCCTATTGGGGCGGCGGCTGGGGCCCGGGCTTCGGCGGCTGGGGCGGCAACGACGTCTACAGCGTCACCACCTACAATGCCGTGGTGGCGATGCGCATCAACCGCAACGCCGACAAGAAGAGCGTGTTCGAAGGCCGCGCCGAAACCACCAGCAGCAGCAACAACCTCACCCAGCTGGTGCCCAACCTGGTGACAGCGATGTTCACCAACTTCCCCGGCAACAGCGGCGAGACGGTGCGCGTGCGCTTCGATCCGGCGCGGCCGGACAAGCCGCCGACCATCAAGCCGGTGCGCTGAGCGCAGCGACAACAAAAAGGGGCGCCGGTGCGAACCGGCGCCCCTTTTCGTTGCGCTGCCCGTTACGCTATCAGTTCCGGGGTGTTTCCTCATTGTAACCCATGCGGTTGGTGCGATCCTGCGCCCAGGCTTCCGCCTGCCTTTGGTTGCAGCCGGTCATGCCGCCGGGGCCGACCACGCTGCAGCTGCCGATGCTGTTGCCGGCGCCGCCGGTGCCGCTGCCCAGCAGCAGGGCCCGGTTCTGGGTCAGCACGCTCTGGCGGGTCTGCGCCTTCCGCAAGGGTTCGGGGATGCGATAGACCTCTGATTCCGGCAGGCGCGCGCACACCACCACTTCGTCAGCGGAGCTTGGCTTGGGGCATTCCTCGTTGCCGAACACGGTCACCAGCCGCTGGCGGGGCTGGCTGCCGTCTCCGGATGGCAGGTCGCTGGGCTTCAGCATGGAGGGGCGCGGCGGCGCCGTGGTGGGATTGGCCGGCTGTTGTTGGGCGCCCAGCGGCGCCGCTGCAACCAGGACAAGAACGGCGGTCAGGCGGCGCATCGATGCAGGCTCCACGGGGGACTTCCCGTTCAGATTAGGCGGTTTGTGCCAACGGGGGAACCGCCAATCTTGCGTGCCATCACCAGCCTTGCTGGCGGCTGAACCTCAGTTCGTGGCGGCCGCCTGCATCGCTTCCAGCCGCGCGACGGCAGCTTCGTCACCGGCGGCGCGGGCGGACGCCAGCTCGCTGGCCACGGCGGCCACGTCGATCTCGGCGACGGGCGTGGCCTTTTCGGCGAGGATGGTGAGGCCGGTGGCCGTCACCTCGGCAAAGCCGCCCTCGATGAAGAAGCGCATCGTCGCCGGCCCGCCATCGGTTTCATGGATGGCGATGGCACCGGGGCGGATGGTCGACATCATCGGCGCATGGCCGGCCAGCACACCGAAGTCGCCTTCGCTGCCGGGCACGACCACCATCGCCACCTTGGCCTTTGCCAGCCGGCGCTCGGGCGAGACGAGTTCGAAATCGAGCAGGTCCGCCATGGGTTACGCCGCGTCCGCGGCCAGCTTCTGGGCCTTGGCGACTGCGTCCTCGATGGTGCCGACCATGTAGAAGGCCGCCTCCGGCAGATGGTCATACTCGCCGTTCACCACCGCCTTGAAGCCCTTGATCGTGTCTTCCACGCTCACGAACACGCCGGGCGAACCGGTGAAGATTTCGGCGACGTGGAACGGCTGGCTCAGGAAGCGCTGGATCTTGCGGGCGCGCGACACGGTCAGCTTGTCCTCTTCCGACAGCTCGTCCATGCCCAGGATCGCGATGATGTCCTGCAGGCTCTTGTACTTCTGCAGGATTTCCTGGACCGAGCGGGCGACGGCATAATGTTCCTCGCCGACGATGCGCGGCTCCAGCACGCGGCTGGTCGAATCGAGCGGATCGACCGCCGGATAGATGCCGAGTTCGGAGATCGCGCGGCTCAGCACGGTGGTGGCGTCAAGGTGGGCGAAGCTGGTGGCCGGCGCCGGGTCGGTCAAGTCGTCGGCGGGCACGTAGATGGCCTGCACCGAGGTGATCGAGCCCTTGTTGGTCGACGTGATGCGCTCCTGCAGGGCGCCCATGTCGGTGGCCAGTGTCGGCTGATAGCCCACCGCCGACGGGATGCGGCCCAGCAGCGCCGACACTTCCGAGCCGGCCTGGGTGAAGCGGAAGATATTGTCCACGAAGAACAGCACGTCCTGGCCTTCGACGTCGCGGAAATATTCGGCGATGGTCAGGCCCGAAAGCGCGACGCGGGCGCGGGCGCCGGGCGGCTCGTTCATCTGGCCATAGACCAGCGCCACCTTGGAGCCTTCGGAAATGGCGTTGCCATCGGCGTCCGAAGCGATGACCCCGGCTTCGAGGAATTCGTGATAAAGATCATTGCCTTCGCGGGTGCGCTCACCCACGCCGGCAAACACCGAGGTGCCGCCGTGGCCCTTGGCGATGTTGTTGATCAGTTCCTGGATCAGCACGGTCTTGCCGACGCCGGCGCCGCCGAACAGGCCGATCTTGCCGCCCTTGGCGTAGGGGGCCAACAGGTCGATCACCTTGATGCCGGTGACGAGGATGCTCGATTCGGTCGACTGGTCGACGAATTCCGGGGCCGGGGCGTGGATCGGCGCGGTGTTGGTCTGGTCGATGGGGCCGCGCTCGTCGATCGGCTCGCCGATGACGTTCATGATGCGGCCCAGCGTGGCCGGGCCAACCGGCACGCGGATCTGGCTGCCGGTGTCGGTCACTTCCTGGCCGCGCACCAGGCCGTCGGTGGCGTCCATGGCGATGGTGCGCACGGCGTTCTCACCGAGGTGCTGGGCGACTTCGAGCACAAGGCGGTTGCCGCCGACGCGGGTTTCCAGCGCCGAGAGGATGGCCGGCAGTTCGCCTTCGAAGGTCACGTCGACAACGGCGCCGATGACCTGGCTGATGCGCCCGACATTGTTGGTAGTGTTGGCCATGGAATCAATCCTTCCGAGATTCATCAATACTAGCTTGCAGGCGCAGATGGAGGTCCAATAGTCCGCCGAGCCAACCGTCTAGTTCGCCGGCGTCTTCCCATTCGCCGCGCAGAGATTCATTCGCAGGAATGGCTTCGACAACAGTTAGAGCCAAAGGCGCGAGCCGCCGTGCCGCTTCCCTGTCAGTTTGTGCCCATGAAACGACCTTGCGCCAATCAAAAGGCAGGTGCGGCTCAGTGCTTTCGACCACGCTCATCCGTTCCCCGGCAGGCACAGCGGGGCGTCCCATCCCCGCAGCGACGATTTCTGCAGCCGCATAGGAAACATCAACATCGAAGTCATCTTGCGATGCCGCAAAAGTTTGCAAGGCAGTTTCCACCATTTCCCAAGCGGGCGTATACGCCAATTCCATCAGGAATCCGACCGCGTCATCATTCTGGTCGAACAGGTGGCCCCAGGTGCCCATTTACAACGCCTCCGCCCCCGAGATGATCTCGATCAGTTCCTTGGTGATCGCGGCCTGTCTCGTGCGGTTGTAGGTGATGGTGAGCCGGTTGATCATGTCGCCGGCGTTGCGGGTGGCGTTGTCCATCGCGGTCATGCGGCTGCCCTGTTCGGACGCGGCATTTTCGAGCAGTGCGCGGAAGACCTGCACGGCGAGATTCTTGGGCAGCAGATCGGCGAGGATGGCCTCCTCGTCCGGCTCATACTCCACGCTGGCCTCGGCACCGGTGGCATCGCCAGTCGCGGGCAGCGCCGCCGGGATGATCTGCAGCCGCGTCGGCTCCTGGTTCAGGGCCGAGCGGAAGGTGGAGAAGAACAGGTGGGCGACGTCGAACTCGCCCGCCTCGAACCGGGCGACCACGTCATCGGCGACCGCCTTGGCGTCGGCGAAGGCCACGCTCTTGATGTGGCTCATGTCGACCGTGCCGACAATCAGCTCCTTGTGGGTGCGGGCGAAGGGCGCGCGCGCCTTCTTGCCGACGAACAGCAGCTTCACCGTCTTGCCCTGGCCCTGGAGTTCCTCGAGGGTGCGGCGAGCGAGCTTGGCGATGTTGCTGTTGAAGCCGCCGGCCAGGCCGCGCTCCGACGAGCAGATGACCAGCAGATGCACCTTGTCATTGCCGGTGCCGGCGAGCAGGCGCGGGCTTTCCGTCCCCACCGTGACCTTGCTGGCAAGGCTCGCCATCACCGCGGCCATGCGCCCCGAATAGGGGCGCGCGGCCTCCGCGGCTTCCTGTGCGCGCCGCAGCTTGGCGGCCGCCACCATCTTCATCGCCTTGGTGATCTTCTGCGTCGACTTCACCGAGGTGATGCGGGTCTTCAGGCTCTTGAGGCTGGGCACGCCGCCGCTTCCTTAACCGAAGGTCTTGGCGAAGGCGCCGATCACGTCCTTCAGCTTGGCGATGGTGTCGGCGCTCAGGTCCTTCTTGTCGCGGATGTCGGCCAGGATGTCGGCATGGCTGCTCTTGATGTGGCTCAGGAGCGAGGCTTCGAAGCGGGTGACCGCCGTGGCTTCGATGCCATCGAGGAAGCCGTTGACGCCGGCGAAGATCGACACGACCTGGTCTTCGAACGGCATCGGCTTGAACTGGCCCTGCTTCAGGAGCTCGGTCAGCCGCTTGCCCCGGTTCAGCAGCTTCTGGGTCGAGGCATCGAGGTCGGAGCCGAACTGCGCGAAGGCAGCCATCTCGCGATACTGGGCCAGCTCCAGCTTGATGCTGCCCGCCACCTTCTTCATCGCCTTGGTCTGCGCGGCCGAGCCGACGCGGCTCACCGACAGGCCGACGTTGATGGCCGGGCGGACGCCTTGATAGAACAGCTCGGTTTCGAGGAAGATCTGGCCATCGGTGATCGAGATCACGTTGGTCGGGATGTACGCCGAAACGTCACCGGCCTGCGTCTCGATGATCGGCAGCGCGGTCAGCGAGCCATTGCCGTTGGCGTCGTTCATCTTGGCGGCGCGCTCCAGCAGGCGGCTGTGCAGATAGAAGACGTCGCCCGGATAGGCTTCGCGGCCCGGCGGGCGGCGCAGCAACAGCGACATCTGGCGATAGGCGACCGCCTGCTTCGACAGGTCGTCATAGACGATCACGGCGTGCATGCCGTTGTCGCGGAAAAACTCGCCCATGGTGCAGCCGGTGTAGGGCGCCAGGAACTGCAGCGGCGCCGGTTCCGACGCGGTGGCGGCGACCACGATCGAATATTCCATGGCGCCATTTTCTTCGAGCTGGCGCACGATCTGCGCCACGGTCGAGCGCTTCTGGCCGACGGCGACATAGATGCAATAGAGCTTCTTCGATTCATCATCCCCGGCGTTGACGCCCTTCTGGTTGATGAAGGTGTCGATGGCGACAGCGGTCTTGCCAGTCTGGCGGTCACCGATGATCAGCTCGCGCTGGCCGCGGCCGACGGGCACCAGGGCGTCGAGCGCCTTCAGACCGGTCTGCATCGGTTCGTGCACGGACTTGCGCGGGATGATGCCCGGCGCCTTCACCTCGACGCGCATGCGCGTGACGTCGGTGAGCGGCCCCTTGCCGTCGATCGGGTTGCCCAGGCCGTCAACGACGCGGCCCAAGAGGCCCTTGCCCACCGGCACGTCGACGATGGTGCCGGTGCGCTTGACGGTGTCGCCTTCCTTGATGGCGCTGTCCGAACCGAAGATCACGATGCCGACATTGTCGGTCTCGAGGTTCAGGGCCATGCCCTTGATGCCGCCGGGAAATTCCACCATCTCGCCGGCCTGCACATTGTCGAGGCCGTGCACGCGGGCGATGCCGTCGCCCACGCTCAGCACCTGGCCGACTTCCGAGACCTGCGCCTCGGTGCCGAAATTGGCGATCTGGTCCTTGATGATCCGCGAGATTTCGGCGGCGTTGATGTCCATCTTTGGGTCCTTCTCAGGCTTTCAGCGCCAGGCCGAGATTGTCGAGCCGGGTCTTCAAACTGCTGTCGATCATGCGGCTGCCCACACGCACCACGAGGCCGCCGAGGATGGCGGGATCAACCCGCACGTCCAGAGTCACGTCGCGGCCGATGCCGGCCTTCAACTTGGCGGCCAGCGCCTTGGATTGCGCTGCCGAAAGCTTGTGGGCGCTGGTCACCTGCGCCGTCACTTCGCCCTTGCGGGCCGCGTTCAGCGCCGCAAAATCGCGGATCACCGCCGGCAGCAGGGCGAGCCGGCGATTGGCGGCAAGCACGCCGAGGAAATTCTTGGTGAGGGCGTCAACGCCCAGCCCTTCCGCCACCCCGGCCACGGCCGCGCCGGCAGCGCCGCGCCCGACCAGCGGGGATGAGATCAGGGACTGCAGGTCAGTCGATTCGTCCAGCGCCTCCCGCAGCGACTTGAGGCTGGCCTCGACCGCGCCCAGCGCCTTGCCCGAAACTGCCAGTTCGAACAGCGCGCGCGCATAGCGACCGGAAAGGCCGGTGGCCACGCTGGAAGAAATCTGTGCGTCCAAGGCTTCAGCCCCGCTCTGGTTCGGATATGACAAAAGGGCGCGGCAGACGATGCCCGCCACTTGCGCGGCGCGGCTAGCATGGGGGCCGCGATGTTGCAAGGCAGCATTGCCGGCATTTGGGGCCACCTCACGGCCGCTGGCCGACCCGAACGAGGAGCGGCAGCGCCGCGAACAGGATTTGCCCCGCCAGGCCCAGCAAGCCGGCCGGCGCCAGCAGCGCTGCGAGATGCTCGCCTGCGGTGCGCCCGAAGGCCAGCGACAGCCCCAGTTCTGCCGCCATCAGCCACAGGAACGCCGTGCCGCCCATCACCGCCCG
>NZ_WMHO01000003.1 GCF_010994245.1 Sandarakinorhabdus rubra | reverse complement strand
CGCCGGCGCTCTTCACCACGCCGCAGGAGTGCGACCGGCTGGTGGCGGCGTTGCGGGACCTGGTGCCCAGGATTGCCCGCGGTTAGGCGTGCTCCCAGCCCAGGCGGGCCGGCAGCGGCATCGGCTGGCCCCGGTAGGTGAGCGCCAGGCCGCTACCGGCCACGACCTCCCCGATGCACGTCACCGGGGTCGCGCCGGCCAGCGCCGCCACGTCCACGCCGGCCGGCGCGGTGAACAGCAGCTCGTAATCATCGCCTGCGGTTACCCGCGCCAGCAGATCATCATGGCCGGCAGCCGGCACGCCGAGCGGCACCGCATCGAGCGCAATAGCGAGCCCCACGCCGCTGGCCTGCGCGAGCCGGTCGGCATCGATCAGCAGGCCATCGGAGACATCCATGCCGGCGCTCGCCACCCCGCCCAGTACCTGCCCCAAGGCGAGGCGGGGTGTGGGCCGGCGAAAGCGGTTCAGCAGGGCCTTGTCGAACGGCGCTGTGCCGCGCGCCACCGCAAGGCCGAGGCCAGCATCGCCAATCGTGCCCGACACCCACAGCCCATCACCAGCCCTTGCCCCGGCGCGGGACAGCACGCGGCCCGGTTCCGCCCAGCCGATCGCGGTGAGCCCCAGCACCGCGCGCTCAAGGCCGGTCACCGTGTCGCCGCCCCACAGCGCCACGCCGAACCGGTCGAGCGCCCGGCCCAGCCCGGCCACGAACTCGGCCTGCCACGCCGCGTCCTCGCCGGCCGAGAGGCCGAGCCCGAGCAGCACGCCAGCAGGCGTGGCGGCCATCCCGGCCAGGTCCGAAAGGTTCACCGCCAGCAGCTTCCACGCCACATCCGATGCCGGATCATCGGGCAGATAATGGATGCCGGCGGCCAGCACATCGTGGGTGAACACCAACTGGCGCCCCAGCGGCGGGGTCCACACGGCGGCATCATCCGCAAGACCGCGGGCGGCAGGCGACGTGGCCAGCGGAGCAAGGTGGCGGGCGATCAGCTCCCGCTCGGCCATATCTCAGCCCCGCACCCGGCGCGCCACCGTGTCGAGCAGGCCATTGGCGAAGCGGGCATCCTTCTCGTCGTGGAAGGCGTGGGCGACATCGACATATTCATCGATCACGGTGGCCGCCGGCACATCGGCACGGGCCACCAGTTCATAGACGGCAGCCCGCAGCAGCGCGCGCATCGGCCGGTCGAGCCGCGCCAGCGTCCAGCCCTGCGCCAGCGCCGCGCTGATCAGGCCGTCGAGCTCGTCACGGCGCGCCGAGACGCCAGCCACCACATCGTCAAAGAACGCCTCGTCGGCAGCGAGATACTCGGCGCCCTCGATCTCCTGGCCCAGCCGGTGGTGGTGGAACTCGGTCAGCAGCTTGGGCACGGTGTCGCCGCCCATTTCCAGCTGGTAGAGCGCCTGCACGGCGGCAAGCCTGGCGGCAGAGCGGGCACGATAGTCGGGAACGGCGGGGCTGGTCACGGCTGCGGCTTACGCGCAAACGCGCCGCTGGGGCAAGCGCTGCGCGGGCTGGGGCAAGCGCTGCGCGGGCTGGGGTAATCGCTGCGCGGGCTGGCGCGCCTCTCCCCGACTTGTCCACAGAGTCATGCCGTGGGTATTTTTACCCACTGGCCTTGTCGCGGCAGCGGGCTTGCGCGAAGGGGTGCGCATGGCCAGCCCGCCGCCCTCCACCACGCCATCCGTCACGCCCCCATCTGTGACCAGTTTGCGCGTTGTCGACGGCGGGCAGACGGTGCTGCCGCAGAATCTCGAGGCCGAAGCTGCGCTGCTGGGCGCGCTGATGATCGACAACCGGTTGGTGGAGGATGTCGTCACCCGGCTGAAGCCCGAGCATTTCGCCGATGCCCTGCACGGGCGCATCTATGCGCAGCTCCTCAACCTTTCGGCCAAGGGCATGGCGGCAACGCCGGTCACGCTGAAGCCGCTGTTCGATGCCGATCCGGCGATGGCCGAGCTGGGCGGCCCGGCCTATCTCGCCGGCCTCACCCAGAATGGGGCAGCACTGCTGGCGGCGCGCGATTTCGCCCGCCAGATCTATGACCTGGCCCTGTTGCGCGAGCTGATCCGCGTCGGCCGCGAGATGGTCACCGAGGCCAGTGACACCAGCCGCGAGATCGCACCGATCGAACAGATCGAGGCGGCGGAAATGGCGCTCTACAAGGTCGCCGAGGCCGGCGAGGTGCAGGGCGCCGTCAAGAGTTTCCGCGATGCCGCGCTCGAAGCCGTGCAGATGGCCGACCGGGCCAAGCGGTCGGGCGGGCATCTGTCGGGCTACACGACAGGCCTGGTCGGCCTCAACGAGAAGATGGGCGGCCTCCACAAGTCCGACCTTGTCATCCTCGCCGGCCGCCCGGCGATGGGCAAGACCAGCCTTGCCACCAACATCGCCTTTTCATGCGCCAAGCGCTTTGCCGACGACCGCGAGCGCGGCATCGAGCCGGGCAAGTCGAGCGGCGCGCCGGTGGCCTTCTTCAGCCTCGAGATGTCGGCCGACCAGCTCGCCACCCGCATCCTCGCCGAACAGAGCCAGGTGAACAGCGAAGCGCTACGCATGGGCAAGATCTCCGACGAGGAGTTCACCCGGCTGGCCCGCGCCGCCTCCGATCTGTCCAGCCTGCCGCTAGTGATCGACGACACGCCCGGCCTGTCCATCGCGGCGCTGCGCACCCGCGCCCGCCGGCTGAAGCGCCAGCACGGCATCGGGCTGGTGGTGGTGGATTATCTGCAGCTGCTCACCGGCTCGAAGAGCGGCGGCACCGACAACCGGGTGCAGGAAATCTCGGAGATCACCCGCGGCCTGAAGACGCTGGCCAAGGAGCTGCAGGTGCCTGTGCTGGCGCTGTCGCAGCTGAGCCGCGCGGTGGAAAACCGCGAGGACAAACGGCCACAGCTGGCCGATTTGCGTGAATCCGGCACCATCGAGCAGGATTCGGACATCGTGCTGTTCGTCTACCGCGAGGAATATTATCACGGCCTCAAGCAGCCCGACCCGGAGGATGGTGACAAGCACGCCAAATGGCGCGAGAAGGCCGAGAAGATCTTCGGGCTGGCCGAGGTGATCGTGGCCAAGCAGCGCCATGGCGCCACCGGCACGGTGCCGCTGACCTTCATCAAGCAATATACCAAGTTCGCCGACCGTGCCGAAGGCGACTATGGTGGCCAGCCTTGGTAACGGCGGATGGTGATGCGGCTGCGGCGCCGCGCCCCATGGCGGGGCCCGAAAAAACCCCGTCATTTCGCCACTATCGGCAGTGTCGACGGGGGCGCATGGCCGTTGCTTGAGCATGATCTGAACGGGGAAGCAGGGCAGATATGAACGGTGGCATGGCTGGCACTGGACGCGCTCCGACACGGCGGGAGGTGCTGCGCGCGATCGGCCTGATGGCCGGGACCGCTGTCCTCTACCAGGCCATGGAAGTGCTGGGCCACGCCAAGGAAACCCAGTTCGCCGGCCCGCCCAACCTGTCGGGCGCGCGGCCCGGCACGAAGGTGATCGTGCTGGGTGCTGGCCTTGCCGGCATGCTGGCCGCCTACGAGCTCTCGAAGGCCGGCTACGACGTCCAGATCATCGAGTACAACAACCGTCCCGGCGGCAGGAACTGGTCGCTCTATGGCGGCGACACCTACACCGAACTTGGCGGCGCCACCCAGAAGGTCGGCTTTGCCGAGGGCAATTACCTCAACCCCGGACCGTGGCGCATTCCCTATCACCACCGCGCCCTGCTGCATTACTGCAAGGCCTTCGGGGTGAAGCTGGAACCCTTCATGCAGATGAACCAGCAGGCGCTGCTGCATTCGTCCAAGGCGTTCGGCGGCAAGCCGATGCGCTATCGCGAGCTGCATGCCGACTGGGATGGCAACGTGGCCGAGCTGCTGTCCAAGGCGATCGACAATCGCGGCCTGGATTCGGCGCTGACCAGGGAAGACGCCGACCGGCTGCGCATGGCCCTGCGCGAATGGGGCGCGCTGGACCAGGATTTCAAGTACAGTAAGAGCTACCGCAGCTCGCGCCGGCGCGGCTTCGACCGGCCGCAGGGCGGCGGCGTGCTGGGCGAGCCGATTCCGTCCGAACCCCACGCCTTCAAGGACATACTGGACAGCGGCATCTGGCGCGTCGTGGCCCAGCACATGTCCATCGATCACCAGCACACCATGTTCCAGCCGGTGGGCGGCATGGGCATGATCGGCCGAGGCTTCGCCCGCCAGGTCGAGGGCAAGATCCGTTTCAACCAGAAGGTGACCAGCATCAGCCAGCAGGGCGGCAAGGTGACGGTGACGCACACCGACACCGGCACTGGCGTCACCGGTACCACAGAGGCGGATTATTGCGTCTGCACCATCCCGCTGGGCATCTTGAGCCAGATGGATCTCGATGTCTCGCCCGGCCTTGATGCCGCGATCCGCGCCATCCCCTATTCCAACTCGGTGAAGGTCGGCCTCGAGTTCAAGCGCCGCTTCTGGGAAGAGGATGAGGCCATCTATGGCGGCATCAGCTTCACCGACCGTGAGATCTCGATGATCTCTTACCCTTCGGGCGGCCTGCACAGCGCCGGGCCGGCGGTGGTGCTGGGCGCCTACACGTTCGGGCCGGCCAGCTACAAGTTCGCCGGGATGACTCCGGAAGAGCGCATCCAGCGGGCGCTGGAACAGGGCAGCGTGTTTCACCCCGGCCGCTACAAGGAAGAGTTCATCGGCGGCGCCACCGTGGCGTGGAGCCGGGTGCCCTTCACCCTGGGCTGCTGCGCCCAGTGGAACGAGGACACCCGCAAGGAGCATTACCAGACGCTGGTGGCGGTCGATGACCGGCTGGTGCTGGCCGGCGAGCACGCTTCCTATGTCGGCTGCTGGATGGAAGGCGCCATCCTGTCTTCGCTGGATGCCATCACCCGCCTGCACAAGCGCGCGCTGGAGGCCTGAGAATGCGTTTCGTCCTGCTTGCCACGGCCCTGATGGTCGCCGCCCCGGCGCTCGCCCAAAAGGCCAAGGCCCCGGCCGCTCCGCATCCTGGCGCCGAAGTCTATCAGAATGTCTGCCAGGCCTGCCACATGGCCAATGCCCTTGGTGGCGAGGGCGCCGGCAAGATCCCGGCGCTTGCGAAGAACGGCGCGCTGGAAGCGTCCAGCTATCCGATCATGGTGGTGACCGGCGGCAAGGGCGCCATGCCGTGGTTCCGCGGCCAGCTGACCGACCAGCAGATTGCCGACGTGATCAACTATGTCCGCAGCCATTTCGGCAACAGGTACAAGGACAAGGTGACCCCGGCGATGGTCGCCGAGCAGGGTGTGCCGGCGCCCAAGGGCGGCTTCCGCGAACAGTGAGCCCGGTGGCCCCTCCCCGGCGGGAGGAGCCACGGCCATTCACTTGGCGAAATGATACTCGTAGGCCGGGTTGGTGAGGAACGGCTCCAGCCGGTCGGCCAGCACCAGCGTGCGGAACAGCTCGGCAGCGTCCTTGTACTTGCCGGTGGCGAAGAAATTGTCCCCCACCGCCTGCTTCCAGGCGTCCAGCTGCTCCTCGGTGACGCGGCTGATGAGCGCGGCGTCCACCGTCTCGCCGCTGTCCAGTTTGGCGCCGGCCTTTCGCCACTGCCACAGCTGGGTGCGGCTGATTTCGGCGGTGGCGGCATCCTCCATCAGATTGTGCAGCGGCACCGCGCCCTGCCCGCGCAGCCAAGCCGCGACATAGCCGATGCCGACATTGATGTTGTTGGCCAGCCCCGCCAACGTGCGCGGCCCCGGCGGCGGCGTGACCAGATCGTCCAGCGTCGCCTCGCCGGGCGGGATCACGTGGAGCTGGTTGGGCGTCGGCATCAGCCGGTCGAACACCGCCATGGCCACCGGCACCAGGCCGGGATGGGCGACCCAGGTGCCATCGTGGCCAAGCTTGGCCTCGCGCTCCTTGTCGGCGGTGACGGCGGCGAAGGCCTTTTCGTTTGCGGCTTCATCGTCCTTCACCGGGATGAAGGCGCTCATGCCGCCCATGGCGTGTGCACCGCGGCGGTGGCAGACGCGCACCACGTGGGCGGCATAGGCGGCCATGAACGGCACGCTCATCGTCACGGCTGCGCGATCGGGCAGCAGCTTTGTGGAATCGGCCTGGAACGTCTTGATATAGCTGAAGATATAATCCCAGCGGCCGCAGTTGAGCGCGGTGATGTGATCGCGCAGCTCATAAAGGATTTCCTCGGCCATGAAGGCGCCGGGCAGGGTTTCGATCAGCACGGTGGCGCGGATCGTGCCCAGCGGCAGGCTGAGCATCGACTGGGCCGAGATGAAGACATTGTTCCACAGCCGCGCTTCCAGGCTGTGCTCCAGCTTGGGCAGATAGAAATAGGGGCCACTGCCCTTGGCCAGCAACACCTTGGCATTGTGGAAGAAATAGAGGCCGAAATCGAAGATGGCGCCGGCGACGCGCTCGCCATCGACGATCATGTGCGCCTCATCGAGATGCCAGCCGCGCGGCCGGCAGATGAGGACGGCGGTCTTGTCATTCAGCTTGTAGCTCTTCCCCTTGTCCTCAAGGGAAATGGTGCCGGCCACCGCGTCGCGCAGGTTGACCTGGCCCTGCACCATCACGTCCCAGGTCGGCGCCGAGGCGTCTTCGAGGCAGGCCATGAAGCAGCGCGCGCCGCTGTTGAGGGCGTTGATCACCATCTTGCGGTCGCACGGCCCCGTGATCTCGACGCGGCGGTCAGCGAGGTCGGCTGGGGCGGGGCGCACAGCCCAAGTCCGGTCATCGCGGATCGCCGAATATTCGGGGGCAAAGCCGATGAAGCCTTCCTCGTTGATCCAGGCCTGACGCTGGGCGCGGGCGCGCAGCAGGCTCTGGCGGGTGGGCTCATACATGCGGTGCAGCTGCGCCACGAAGGCCAGGGCCTCGGGCGTGAGGATGGTTTCATAGCCGGGCTGCATTGCGCCGGTGATCCGGACGCCCTCAAGTGCGGGATGGCTGCTCACGAAAGGCCTTTCATTCGTCGGTGAAGCGGAACGGGGTGAGCACGCGCTGGCGCTCGTCGAAGGCGAGGTGGGCACCGGCCGGCGGCGCGCCGCGCTGGCGGCAAGCGGCCCTGTGGCAGGCGGCGCAGCCGGGGCCGATGGGCGTGGCCGGGCCGCCGAGATCAAGGCCCGCGCTCCACGACAGGGCGGCGGCATGGGCGACATCACAGCCGATGCCGATGGCAAAGCCGGGACGCGGCACGCCCCATGGCAGGGCCGCCGTGCGGATGGTGCGCGCCAGCGTCAGGAAGCGCTGGCCATCCTCCATCTCGACCAGCTGCCGGCGGATTTCGCCGGGCCGATCAAAGGCGTGATAGAGGTGCCAGAGCGCGCAGCCGCCGATGGCCGGCAGCGGTGACGGACCGTTGGGGGCAAAGCGTTTCGAAACGGTGCCGGCACGGTCCACCCGCAGGAAGAAGAAGGGCACGCCGCGCGCGCCAGGCCGGCTCATGGTGGTCAGCCGGTGCGCCACCTGCTCCAGCCCGCGCCCGAAGCGGGCCTGCAACAGCTCGACATCATAGCCCGTCGCCTCGCAAGCGGCGAGGAAGCGGGCATAGGGCATCAGCGTGGCGGCGGCGGCATATTTGCCCATGGCCACGGTGGCAGCGCGGGTGTCGAGCGGATCGCTGATCCCGGCAGCGGCGATTGTGTCGGCAATTTCGGCCTTCAGCTCGATCAGCACCAGCTGCACGGCCGCCGCAAAACCGCGGCTGGCGGCATCCAGCGATTCCGACAGCAGCAACTGACGCGCGTGCAGATCGAGCCGGCGCAGGTGGCCAGGCATCACCTCCAGCGGCAGCGCGCGCACCGTGATGGCATGGCGGGCGCGCAGCCGATCCACCACCGCGGCATTCAGATCGGGACCGGACAGGCGCAACTCGTCCGCCAGCCGCTCGGCAGCTTCGTCGAGTGCGGGGAAATAATTGCCGGCGGCATCGATCATCCGCGTCACCGCCGCGATCGGCCCGGGCGGTGGCGGCTCCGGCGCGACCGCCGGGCTGGCAGCGGCCAGGCGCAGCAGGGCGTGGGCAATGGCCGGCGAGCGGCTGGCCAGGTCACGCAGTTCGCTGCGCGGCACGTCGATGCCGATCAGCCGGGGATCGGTGAACAGCTTTGACAAGTCATCGACAAGCTCGCCGTCCTCGCCGCCCGTGAGGCTGCGCAGGTCGAGATCATAGGCCTGCGCCAGGCGCAGCAGGAAACCGGCCGACAGCGGTCGCTGGTCCCGCTCGATCAGGTTGAGATAGCTGACCGACACCCCGAGATCACCGGCCATGCGCGTCTGGGTGAGGCCACGCTGCACACGCAGGCGGCGCACGCGCGCGCCGGCAAAGATCTTGCGGCCACTGCCCACCAGGTCGGGAAGGCGTTCGGAGTCGGGAACAGACAGGGCAGCGATTTCTGTCAAGTTTTTTACACCTTCACACCCATATTTGGCTAAAGCGGGACATTTACACACGATTCTTTGACAGAATCCAGTTGACCCGGGCCTAGCCCAGGCGCACCTCTTTGACAAGCATTGCTGCACTGCACCCAACACCAGTGCCCGTGACGTCAAGGAGCCCGATGATGAGCTATCAATCCGAAATCAGCGCCGTCAGCGCCGCCATTGCCGGCAAGCCGGGTTGGGACGCTATCAGCAGCGAGAGCGTGGCGCGCATGCGCCTGCAGAACCGCTTCCGGACCGGGCTCGACATCGCCCGCTACACCGCCGCCCTCATGCGGCGCGACATGGCGGCCTATGATGCCGATCCCGCCAACTACACCCAGTCGCTGGGCTGCTGGCACGGCTTCATCGGCCAGCAGAAGCTGATTTCGATCAAGAAGCATTTCGGCACCACCGACCGGCGCTATCTCTACCTGTCGGGCTGGATGGTGGCGGCACTGCGCAGCGAATTCGGCCCGCTGCCCGACCAGTCGATGCACGAAAAGACCAGCGTGCCGGCCCTGATCGAGGAACTCTACACCTTCCTCAAGCAGGCCGACGCCCGCGAGCTGGGGATGCTGTTCCGTGATCTCGATGCGGCACGCGCCGCCGGAGACGCGGTGAAGGCCCGCGCCCTCGAGAACCAGATCGACAATTTCCAGACCCACGTGGTGCCGATCATCGCCGACATCGATGCCGGCTTCGGCAATGCCGAGGCCACCTATCTGCTCGCCAAGAAGATGATCGAGGCCGGCGCCTGCGCGCTGCAGATCGAGAACCAGGTGTCGGACGAGAAGCAATGCGGCCACCAGGACGGCAAGGTGACGGTGCCGCACGAGGACTTCCTCGCCAAGATCCGGGCCATCCGCTACGCGTTCCTCGAACTGGGTGTGGACGATGGCATCATCGTTGCCCGCACCGACAGCCTGGGCGCCGGCCTGACCAAGCAGATCGCCTACAGCCGCGAGCCCGGCGACATTGGCGACCAGTACAACAGCTACCTTGATTGCGAAGAGATCGATGTCGGCCAGGTTGGCAATGGCGACGTGGTGATTTCGCGTAACGGCAAGCTGCTGCGCCCGAAGCGGCTGCCGTCGAACCTGTTCCAGTTCCGCGCCGGTTCCGGTGAGGACCGCGTGGTGCTCGACTGCATCAACTCCCTGCAGAACGGTGCTGACCTGCTGTGGATCGAGACGGAAAAGCCGCACATCGGGCAGATCGCCGGCATGGTGGACCGCATCCGCGCCGTCGTGCCCAATGCCAAGCTGGTCTACAACAACAGCCCCAGCTTCAACTGGACGCTGAATTTCCGCCAGCAGGTCTATGACGCCTGGGTCGCGGCCGGCAAGGACGTGAGCGCCTATGACCGGGCGCGGCTGATGAGCGTCGATTATGACGGCAGTGACCTCGCCGCCGAAGCCGACGAGCGCATCCGCACCTTCCAGCGCGATGCTGCGGCGCAGGCCGGCATCTTCCACCACCTCATCACCCTGCCGACCTATCACACCGCCGCGCTGTCCACCGACAATCTGGCCCGCGAGTATTTCGGCAGCGAAGGCATGCTGGGCTATGTGAAGAACGTGCAGCGCGCCGAGATCCGGCAGGGCATCGCCTGCGTGAAGCACCAGAACATGTCTGGCTCCGACATCGGCGATGACCACAAGGAATATTTCGCAGGCGAGGCGGCATTGAAGGCCGGCGGCGCGCACAACACGATGAATCAGTTCGCCGCGTAGCGCGGCGCGCACATAGCGCAGCTATTTGCCGACTCGCGCAAGCGCGGCCGGCGAGCGGAAAAGGCGGCTCTCAAGCCGCCTTTTTTGACTCGTTCGACGGCGCGGCTTCGCCGCGCTCACTTCTTCACTTCACTTGACTACAGCAAGCGGAACCGGCGGCTCTGCCGCCGGCCGCGCCCGGCCGCCCCCACCTAGCGCACGTTCTGCCGCCAGCGCGTGATCACCCGGTCCAGCATGTCGGAGTCGTCGCCAGTCTTCACCCACAGTTCGCTGAACACCGGGTCGTCGCTCATCGGCCGCTTGGCGGGCTCCAACTCGTCAAGGCGCACGCGGATCGGGGCGGGCACGCCTTCGCCCGAGATGATGCATTCCCGGTTCCGCAGCGCCGGAATGGCCTCCAGCAGGCTCTTGCCGCCTTCCGGCAGCGCCGCCTTGACGAAATCCTGGTCCCGCTCGTTGTTGAGCCGCAGCGAGATGATGGTGCCGCATTGTGACAGCGCGCCTTCGGCCAGATCGGACGGACGCTGGGTGACGAGGCCCAGCGAGACCCCATATTTGCGGCCCTCCTTGGCGATGCGTTCCAGCACGTCGCGCACCGAGGAGCGGGTGGAGATGGTGCGGTTGGGGATGTAGCGGTGGGCTTCCTCGCAGATCAGCACCACCGGGCGGCGGCGTTCCCCGCGCGACCAGACGGCGAAATCGAACACGATGCGCGACAGCACCGAGACCACGGCCGAGACAATGGAGGTCGGCACGCCCGACAGATCGATCACCGAGATCGGCTTGCCATCCACGGGGAGCCGCAGCATGCGGGCGATGAAATCGGCCATGGTGTCGTTGGAATAGCGGCGGTCGAACATGAACTGCTGGCGCGGATCGCGCATCACCTGGTCGAGCTTGCCCCTTATCCGCATGTAGTTGGTGGCGTTCTGCGCCTCCGACATCTTGCCCATCTCGGCCTGCAGCGCATCGGCCAGCGACGACAGCGTGTAGGGGATGGGCGTATCGGTGGTGACGGCGCCCAGCCCTTCGGCATAGACCGATTTGCTGCGCGCCATCTGCAGGCAGCGGGCAAGGATGTCGCGGTCCATATCGCGCGCCGAGCCCTCACTGGTCAGCAGCACCTCGCAATGCTCTTCGAAGTTCAGCAGCCAATAGGGCAGCTGCAGATTCTCGACATTGAACACGATGCCGGTGTTGGCGAAGGCCTTGGCATATTCGCCGTGCGGATCGATCATCACCACATGGCCTTCCGGCGCCTTCTCGATGATGCGGTGCAGGATGAGCGCTGTGGAAGTGGACTTGCCGGTGCCGGTGGAACCAACGATGGCGAAATTCTTGGACAGGAAGGTGTCGAAGAACACCGCCGCGCGCACGCTGGCAGTGGGATAGACGACACCAACCTGGATGTGCGGGCGATCATCACCGGAGAACACCCGCGCCGATTCCGGGCTGGACATCGGATAGGCAAAGCTGCCGGCGCGCGGATAGGTGCCAACGCCGCGGCTGAAGCGCATGATGCTGCGATCATCGGCGATACCGGCCTCGCCCACCAGGTCCACTTCGGCGATGGCGACATTGTCCTGCCAGGTGATGCCGCGCAGGGTGGCGACCACCCAGCGATCGGCCGACAGCACCTTGACGAGGCTGCCCAGCGTGCCGGAGGCGGCAATCACCGGATCGGGATTGTCCTTCAACGAGGCCGTCGCCGCGATGTCGATGCGCAGCCGCAGTGCGCCGGCCGTCACGCCGACCACTTCGCCGATCACCTGTTCTTCATGCATCACCGTCGCCCCAACAACCCCATGCCGCCTTCCATGCCAGTGTTCCGGTTAAATTTTCGCTGTGCCCTCCCAAAAAAGCACGCCCGCCTGCCAAATGATTGCGCCCGCGCCACCATGGGGGCAGCATGGCGACAAACAGGGGAGGAACAGGCATGAGCGTCTATCCGCACGAGATCATGGCCGAGGGGCTGGAGTTCCCCGAAGGACCGGTGGCAATGGAAGATGGCAGCGTGCTGGTGGTGGAGATCCGACCCGGCCGCATCACCCGGGTGCACCCCGATGGCCGCAGGCAAGTGGTGGCAACACCGGGCGGCGGCCCCAACGGCATGGCCGTCGGCCCCGATGGCGCGCTCTATGTCTGCAACAACGGCGGCTTTGTCTGGTATGAGCAGGACGGCATGCTGCTGCCGGGCACCGCAGCGGCCGATTACACCACCGGCCGCATCGAACGGGTGGACATCGCCACCGGCAAGGTGGAGCGCCTCTACGACAGCTGCGACGGGGTGAAGCTGTCGGGCCCCAACGACATCGTGTTCGATGCCCATGGCGGCATGTACTTCAGCGACCTCGGCAAGCATTTTGATCACCACAGCGATCATGGCGGTATCTTCTATGCCCTGCCCGATGGATCGCGCATCACGCGCCTGATCAGCGGCCCCGATTGCAACGGCATCGGCCTGTCGCCTGATGGCCGCACCCTCTACGCCGCCTCCACCACGCGCCGCATCATCATGGCGTTCGACGTGGTGGCGCCGGGCGAACTGGCACCGGAACCGCTGCCGGCCGTGCCGGGCCGCTTCGTCGCCAGCTGGTCGAACAAGACCTATCTCGATTCTCTCGCCGTCGAGGCCAATGGCAACATCGCGCAGGCCACGCTGATCGAGAATGCCGGCATCACCAGTGTCGACCCGGCGACCGGCGCGCAGGAATATTTCCCCTTCCCCGATCTCCTCACCACCAACATCTGCTTTGGGGGCAAGGACATGATGGACGCCTATGTCTGCCTGTCCACCACCGGGAAGCTTGCGAAATGCCGCTGGCCGCGGCCGGGCCTGAAGCTCAACTTCAACGCATGAAACCGGCCGTTCGCCACACGACCCTGAAGGCCAACGGACTGGAGTTCGCCTGCGATGTGAGCGGTGACAGTGAGGATGTGGCGCTGCTCCTGCACGGCTTTCCGGAGTCGCGCTTTTCCTGGCGCTTCCAGCTGCCGTTCCTCGCCGCACAGGGCTGGCGCGCGGTGGCGCCGGACCTGCGCGGCTATGGCCAGTCGAGCCGGCCTGAAGGCAAGGCCGCCTACCATATCGACCATCTGATCGATGATGTGGTGGGCATGTTCGAGGTGCTCAAACCCCGCCGCAAGCTGCTGGTGGCGCACGACTGGGGCGCGGTGATTGCCTGGGTGGTGGCGATGCGGCGGGCGGTCGATCTGGACGGCCTGATCATCATGAACGTGCCGCACCCCACGGTGTTCGGCGAGCTGATCAAGCACTACCGGCCGCAGCAGCTGAAGAGCTGGTATGTCGCCTTTTTCCAGATCCCGTGGTTGCCGGAGTTCCTGCTGCGCCAAAGCCGTGCGCAGGGCATCGCCAACGCCTTCCTCAACATGGCGGTGGACAAGGGCGCCTTCCCCCCGCACGTGCTGGAGGAATATCGCAGAAACGCGCTCATCCCCGGCGCGCTCACCGCGATGATCAACTATTACCGCGCCAACCTCGGCATCCTTGATGAGACGAGTGCGCCCATCGACGTCCCGACCCTGATGCTGTGGGGTGAGGAGGACACGGCACTCGATGTGAAGCTGACCGAAGGCTATGGCCCCCATGTCAAGGATTTCACCCTGGTGCGCTTCCCGAATGTCTCGCACTGGGTGCAGCAGGAGGCGCCGGTGCCGGTGAACTCGGCGATGCTGGAGTGGCTGCGGACAAAGGGGTTGGCTCTCGGCCCCGCTCCGCACTCGTGATGAACGGGTCGGATCAGGTGAGGCTCATTCACCGCGCTTTCGCATGGACCTCCTTCGTTGCCTGATCTTGGTCCAGCTCTCGCTGGCATGATACTCCTCGGACAGCACAAACTTCCCCCGCTTGTCAAAATAACGGTCACCGCGCAGTCCGGAAGCTTTGAAAAGTCGGTAACCGCGCCACCATGCAAATACAGTCCAAGCTCCGCCAACCACCAGAGCCGCTGTCATGGCCAACGAGGCGACGGCAGCGCTCAATTTCGACTGAAGAATGGCGGCAAGGGCAACAGGCAGGGCGCCAAGAAAAGGTGTAACGGGTTGAGGTCTGGTAGACTGTTCATGGTCTACGAACCGCCGTACCCGCAAGTACCAATGATTCTTTATCGGCATAAGTAGAATTTATTGCGATTAGGCATTTGTTGCAACCTGACGGAGATCATAAAGCTTGCCTAGTGCGCATCTCCCCACGACGGGCCGTGGCCGATTTCGACGCCGAGCGGAACCGACAGGTCGACCAGCGGGCGGTGCGCATTCTCCATCACGGCGCGGATCACCGGCTGCACGGCATCCACCTCGGCCTCCGGCACCTCGAACACCAGTTCGTCGTGCACCTGCAGCAGCATCCTTGTGCCGGTCAGGCCAGCTGCGGCGAGCGCGCCCGGCATCTGCACCATGGCGCGCTTGATGATGTCGGCGGCCGTCCCCTGCACGCGGGCGTTGACCACGGCGCGCTCGGCGAACTGGCGCTCGCCCTGGTTCTTCGACAGGATCAGCGGCGCGTGGCACTTGCGGCCGAACAGCGTCGTCACGAAGCCCTTGTCCTTCGCAAACGCGATGGTTTCGGCCATGTAGTTGCGGATGCCGGGGAAGCGGCTGAAATAGAGCTCGATATATTCGGCGGCCTGCCCGCGCTCGATGCCCAGCCGCTGGGCGAGGCCAAAGGCGGAAATGCCGTAGATGATCGAGAAGTTGATGGTCTTCGCCCGTGCCCGCGTGTCGCGGTCCACGTGCCCGAACACCTCGCGCGCGGTGAGCGCGTGGACATCTTCGCCAGCCGCATAGACGCTCTTCAGTTCCGGCACGTCGGCGATGTGGGCGACCAGCCGCAGCTCGATCTGGTTATAGTCGGCCGCCATGATCACGTGTCCCGGCGCCGCCACGAAGGCATGGCGGATGCGCCGGCCCAGTTCGGTGCGAATGGGGATGTTCTGGAGGTTAGGATCGTTGGACGATAGCCGCCCTGTCGAGGTGGCGGCGAGGTGGAAATTGGTGTGCACCCGGTCGGTCGCCGGGTTGATCTGGGCCTGCAGCGCATCGGTGTAGGTGGATTTCAGCTTCGAATGCTGGCGCCAGTCGAGCACCTTCTGCGCGATCGGCGCGCCCTCTTCGGCCAGCCGCTCAAGTTCACTTGCGTCCGTGGTCCAGGCACCGGTCTTGCCCTTCTTGCCGCCCTTGTAGCCTAGCTTGTCGAACAGGATCTCGCCCAGCTGCTTGGGGCTGCCGATGGTGAACGGCGCGCCGGCGAGTTCGTGAATCTCACCCTCCAGCCGGTTGATCTCCACCTCGTACGCCGCTGACAGGCGCGCCAGTTCGGCACGGTCCACCTTGATACCGGCCATTTCCATCGCGGCGATCACCGGCAGCAGCGGCCGGTCAACCTGTTCGTGGATGGCGGTCACCTGTTCCTTCCACAGCCGGCGGCGGAAGCCCTGCCACAGCCGGAACGTCACGTCCGCATCCTCGGCGGCATAATCGGTGGCGCGCCTGAGATCGACCTCGGCAAAGCTCTTCAGCCCCTTGGCCACCTCCTTGTAGGGGATCGGCGTGTGGCCGAGATGGCGGGCCGAAAGATCGTCCATGCCATGGTTCCAGCGCCCGGCATCGAGGGCGTAACTCAGGAGCATCGTGTCGTCGAAGGGCGCCAGCACCGGCACGCCGTGGCGGGCCAGCACGATCAGATCATATTTGAGATTGTGGCCGATCTTCAGGACCGCCGGATCGGCCAGCAGGGGGTTCAGCCGGTTGATCACCGTCGTCCGGTCAAGCTGCGGCGGCCGCTCGGCAAACATCCCATCGCCGCTGTCGTGGGCAATGGGGATATAGCAGGCCTTGCCCGGGGCGGTGGCAAGACTGATGCCAACGAGGTCGACGCGCATCTGGTCAGTGCCGGTGGTCTCGGTGTCGACCGCCACCTGGCCCAGCCGCGTCGCGTCAGCGATCCACCAGTCCAGCCGCTCCAGCGTCGTCACGCACTCATAGTCGGCGTGGACGAAGGCGACATCATCCTCCGGCACATGGGCCGTTGACGGACGATGCGTGTCCGGCGCCGGGCCGCCCGAGCCGGTGGCACCCAACTTGGCCAGCATGGCGCGGAAGCCGTGCTTCTTCAGGAAGACGGCCAGCGGCTCGTGCGGCGGCTCCCGCAGGGTAAGCTCGTCCAGTGGGGCGGGCAGCGGCAGGTCATCCTTCAACCGCACCAGCTCGCGGGACAGGCGGGCCATGTCGACCGAAGCGGCCAGCGTTTCCTTCAGCTTGGGCTTGGCGATGCCAGCGATGTTGGCGATCACGCCTTCCACGCTGCCATGCTCGCGAATGAGATCGGCGGCGGTTTTGGGGCCAATGCCGCGCACGCCGGGCACGTTGTCGGCTGTGTCGCCCATCAGCGCCAGCACCTCGCCCACCTGTTCCGGCGGCACGCCGAACTTGTCGAGCACCTGGGCCGGGCCGATCACCTCGTTCTTCATCGTGTCGAGCAGGTTCACGCCGGGGCCGACCAGCTGCATCAGGTCCTTGTCGGAGCTGACGATGGTGACATCGAAGCCGTCAGCCCGCGCTGCCCTGGTGTAGCTGGCGATGATGTCGTCCGCCTCCACGCCGGCCTGTTCGAAGCAGGGCACCGAAAAGGCCCGGACGGCATCGCGGATCAACGGGAACTGCGGCACCAGGTCTTCCGGCGCCGGCGGCCGATTGGCCTTGTACTGATCGTACATGTCGTTGCGGAAGGTGTGGCTGCCGGCATCGAGCACCACGGCAAGATGGGTGGGTGCTTCGGCCCTGTTCAGCTCGGCAATCAGCTTCCACAGCATGGCGGTGAAGCCATAGACGGCGCCGACCGGCGTGCCGCTGGGATCGGTGAGCGGCGGCAGCCGGTGATAGGCACGGAAGATGAAGCTGCTGCCATCAACCAGGTAGAGATGCTGGGCCATGCCTTCCTTCTAGGCCGGTCGTGCGGCACGTGAAAGCATGATTGCCGGCGGACTTGAACGCCGGCAACGACCAAGCATTGCCCGGACGGCATGGCTGTGGCATCGGCCCCCGCCATGCAGGCTTTCAAAACCCTCTCCGGCCAGGCCATCCCCTTTGGTGCCGCCAATGTCGATACCGATGTCATCATCCCGGCACGCTTCCTGAAGACCATCAGTCGCGCCGGGCTGGGCAAGGGCGCCTTTGCCGCGCTGCGCGAGACGCCGGACAATGTGTTCGACACCCACGCCGGCGCGCCGATCCTGATCGCGGGCGCCAACTTCGGCTGTGGGTCGAGCCGTGAGCACGCGCCCTGGGCACTGGCCGACCTTGGCATCCGTGTCGTCATCTCGCCCGGCTTTGCCGACATTTTTGCCGGCAACGCCTTCAAGAATGGCCTGTTGCTGGTTACGCTGCCGCAAGACGCGGTCGACCGGCTGCTGGCGGTGGCAAGCGATGGCCAGCCGATCACCGTGGACCTCGAGAACCAGGTGGTGACGACGCCGTTCCAGGACCGGTTCGAATTCCCGATGGATCCGTTCCGCAAGCACTGCCTGCTGAACGGGCTGGACGAGATCGGGCTGACCATGGCGATGACTGACCGCATCGCCGCCCACGAAGCCCGGCTGGCGGCCGAGCGGCCGTGGATTGCCGGCGCTGCCGGCTGATCTGCCTCGTACGTCATTTGACGTAGATTCCGGCTCCGAACAGGCATAGACTGCGTCAAGCTGCCGCAGACTGCGGCGGCGTGCGCCGGCGCGGGAGGGCACGCCGGCCCGGGGATGTGCCCCTGGGAGAGAGACGATGCGCCTGATGTTGACCTTTGCCGTGGCGGCCGCAGTGGCGGTGCCGGCCCTTGCCGAACCGATGATCACCGTGCCTTCGGGCCGCAGCCTCGCCGTTGCCACAGGCGACCTTGATCTTGCCAGTGCCGGTGGCCAGCGCGAGCTTGACCGGCGCCTGTGGCGCGCGGCGCGGCAGGTGTGCAGCTTTACCGCGCTGAGGGACCTGTCGGAATCGCGGCTGGTCGATCGCTGCCGTGCGGATGCGCTGGCCCGTGTGGCGGCTCGCCGCCAGGAAACGCTGGCCAACTGAGCGGCGTCAGCGCCGTGCCCGTTTGACGGCGTTGGCAGCATCGCCGATTGCCGTTAAGGGCGGGCGATGACCAAGACACTGCTCCTGCTGCCCGGGGATGGCATAGGCCCCGAAGTCACCGCCATTGCCCGCCGCGTGGCGGGCCGGCTGATCAACCAGGGCCTGGCCCTTGCCGTCGAGGAAGGCCCGTTCGGCGGCGCCAGCATCGACGCGCATGGCGTGCCCCTGACCGACGAGACGCTGGCCCGGGCCAAGGCGGCGGACGCCGTGCTGATGGGCGCGGTGGGCGGGCCGCAATGGGCGGGCCAGCCCTATGACAAGCGCCCGGAGGCCGGGCTGTTGGCCTTGCGGGCCGGCATGAACGTCTATGCCAATCTGCGGCCGGCGCGCTGTTTCTCGGCGCTGGCGGACGCGTCGACGCTGAAACGCGTGTTCGTCGAGGGGCTCGATATCCTGTTCGTCCGCGAACTGACCGGCGGCGTCTATTTCGGCGAACCGCGCGGTGTCGAAACCCTGCCCGACGGCCAGCGTCGCGGCGTGAACACCCATGTCTACACGTCGTCGGAAATCCACCGGGTCGCCCGGATCGCGTTCGAGCTGGCGCGCGGCCGCAAGGGCGAGGTGGTCTCGGCCGAAAAGGGCAACGTGATGGAAGCCGGCCTGATGTGGCGCGAGGAGGTGCAGGCGTTGCGCGATGCCGACTATCCCGACATCAAGCTGTCGCACATGCTGGCCGACAACATGGCCATGCAGCTGGTGAAATATCCCAAGCAGTTCGACGTGATCCTCACCGACAATCTGTTCGGCGACATATTGTCGGACGAGGCCGCGATGCTGACCGGTTCACTGGGCATGCTGCCCTCTGCAGCGATCGGCGATGCCGGCGCGCCCGGCCTTTATGAGCCCATCCACGGCTCGGCGCCCGACATTGCCGGGCGCGGTGTCGCCAACCCCTGCGCCTCGGTGCTCAGCCTCGCCATGGCGCTGCGCTACAGCCTCGGGGCACCAGCATTGGCCGACAAGGTGGAGGCGGCGGTGGAGGCGGCCCTGAATGCCGGGGCGCGCACGCCCGATCTGGGCGGCACCATGACCACTGCGGCCATGGGCGACGCCATCCTGGCCGGCCTTTGATCCGGAAGGTCTTCACCCCGTTCGTCACCGGGCTGCTGTTCCTGGCCCCGGTGCTTGTCACGCTGATCATCCTCAACTGGCTGTCGGGTTACCTGATCGCTGCGCTGGGGCCGGCGACGCCGCTGGGCCAGCTGCTGGGCCAGGCCGGCATGATCTTCACCCCCTCGCCCTTTGCGGCCTTCTGGGCCGGCATCGGCATGGCCGCGCTGCTGGTGTGGCTGATCGGGCTGGCCGTGCAGACCCGCTTTCGCCCGCAGCTGGAAGGCGGGCTGGATGGCCTCATTTCGCGGATCCCGGGGCTGGGTAGCCTCTATCGGCCGCTTGCCCAGTTCGTGCGAATGATGGGCACCGGCCAGGGCGGCGAGATGAGCGGCATGTCGGTCGTCTCGGTCAGCTTCGGGGATCATGTCGAGGCCCTCGCGCTGCTCACCTCCCCGCGCCTGCATGATTTCGGGCAGGGGCCGCGCTACCTGATCCTCATCCCCACGGCGCCGGTGCCGGTGGGCGGCGGCATGCTGTTCGTGGAAGCCAGCCGGGTGAAGCCAGTGCCCTCGATGGGGGTGGATGACCTCGCCAAGCTCTATGTGACCATGGGGACGCTCAGCGGTCCGGAGCCCGTGAAATGAGCCTGACGCTGCGCATCTTCCTGGCGCTGATCGCGGGCCTGCTGGTCGGCGCGCTGCTGCCCAGCGACCTGGGCAAGTCGCTGCTGCCGGTCAGCGACGCGGTCGGCAACCTGTGGCTGCAGGCGCTGCAGATGACGATCATCCCGCTGATCGCCGGGCTGCTGTTCACCGGCATCGCGCAATCGGTAGGGCAGGCCGGCGGCAGCATGGTGGCCGGGCGCGCGCTGCTCGCCTTCCTGGCGCTGCTGGTGTTCTCGGCGCTGTGGTCGATGCTGTTCGTGCCGCTGCTGCTGGAGGCGTGGCCGGCGCCGCCGGTGGCCTCCAGCGTGATCATGATGGAAAGCGCCAAGTTCGAAGCCGGTTCCGACATCGCGGCCAATCAGGCGGCCATTAAGATCGATCTGGGCAAGTGGCTGCTTTCGCTGGTGCCCGCCAACATCTTCAATTCGCTGGCCAAGGGCGACATGCTGCCGGTGGTCACCTTCATCGGCCTGTTCGCGCTGGCCGCCACCAGGCTCGACACGGCCCGGCGCGGCCAGCTCGTCAGCCTGTTCGATGCGGTCAAGGATGCCATGCTGGTTCTCGTGGGCTGGATCTTCGTGGTGGCGCCGCTGGGCGTGTTCGCGCTGGCCATGGGGGTCGGCATCAAGGCCGGGTTGGGCGCCTTTGGCCTGCTCGGCCATTATATCGTCGTGCTGGTGGCGGTGCAGGTCGGCCTCATCATCCTCGTCTATCCGCTGGCGGTGATCTTCGGCCGCGTCGGCCCGCTGGCCTTTGCCCGGGCGGTGCTGCCGGCGCAGGCGGTCGCTGTGTCCACCCAGTCCAGCATCGCCTCCCTGCCCGCCATTTTCGACGGCGCCGAGCGGCTGGGCCTGCCCGAGGCGACCAGCCGCGTGGTGCTGCCGCTGGCGGTGAGCATCTTCCGCATCACCAGCCCCTGCGCCAACATCGCGGTGGTGCTCTATGTCGGGCACCTGCACGGCATGGAGCATTCGGCGCTGGCCTATATGGGCGCGCTGCTGGCGGCGCTGGTCGCGGCGGTGTCCACCGGCGGGCTTCCGGGGTCCATCACCTTCCTGGCCGCCTGCGTGCCGATTGCCAACGCCATGGGCGTGCCGATCGGCGTGCTGCCGGTGCTGCTGGCGGTCGAACTGGTGCCCGACATTTTCCGCACGCTGGGCAATGTCACCGCCGATCTGGCGGTGACGGCGATCCTGGGCCGGCGGCGCTGACCGGCGGGCATCGCATGGACCTGCCGCATTTCGCCCTCGATGAATGGCTGTCGGCCCACAATTTCGCGACGCCGCCGATCGAATTTGACCTGGCATCGAGCACCGGTCCGGGGTTTTCCGTCACCGAACTGGCGCAGCTGGGCGGCGGCCTTGATCTGGGTGATGTCGCGCTGGGCTATGCGCCGCCGCAAGGGTCGGCGGCGGTGCGCACTGCCGTCGCCGCCCTGCACGACACCGATCCGGACTGGGTGGTGATGACAACCGGCGCATCGGAAGCGCTGGCGATCATCCTGTGCCTCGCCAGCGAGCCCAGCGCCAACATCGTCATCCCCGATCCAGCCTACCCCGCCTATGCCGGCATGGCGCAGGCCTCCGGGCTGGCAACGCGCGCCTATGCGGTGAAGGGCGCCGATGGGTTTGCACTCGATCCCGAACCCATATTGGCCGCCGTGACCGATGCGACCCGGCTGGTCCTGCTCAACACACCGCACAATCCGACCGGCGTGGTGATGCCGCGGCCGGCCATCGCGGCGCTGGCCGCGGCGCTGGCGGAGCGGTCAATCCCACTGCTGGTCGACGAGGTCTACCACCCGCTCTATTTCGGAGCGCACCAGCCTTCGGCGGCCGGCATTCCCAATGTCGTGGTGATGAGTGACCTGTCGAAGGCGATGTCCCTGCCCGGCCTGCGCACCGGCTGGATCATCGAGGCCGATCCCGAGCGCCGCCGCGCCATGATCAACGCCCGCAGCCATTTCACCATCAGCGGATCGCCTCTGCTGGAGCGGCTGGCCACCCATGCACTGCTGCAGCGGGACAGCATCCTTGGCCGGCTGCAGCAGGTTGCCGGCAAGAATCTGGCGCTGCTCTCCGCCCTGATCGACCAGTCTGGCGGGCGCCTGTCCTGGACCGCGCCGCACGGCGGCACCACCTGCTTCCCCTGGTTCAGCGATGGCCGCGACAGCCGGCCCTTCTGCGAGGCACTGGCCCGGGCGGGCGTGCTGGTGGCGCCCGGCGACTGTTTTGGCCACCCGCAGCATGTGCGCATCGGCTTTGCCCACCAGGAGGCCGGATTTGCCACCGCGCTGGAACGGATGGCGGCGCTGCTCTGAGGCGGCACGCTCGCGCTTATCGTTGGACTCTGCCGTGTGATGCGCTAACAGCCGCACCCCAAGGAGTGACCATATGGGCTACAAGGTCGTCGTCGTCGGCGCCACCGGCAATGTCGGGCGCGAAATGCTGAACATCCTGGCCGAGCGGCAGTTCCCGCTGGCCGAGATTGCCGCCGTGGCCTCGCCGCGGTCGACCGGCGACATCATCGATTTCGGCGAGGACGGCCGCACCTTGAAGGTGCACAACATCGAGCATTTCGATTTCACCGGCTGGGACATCGCACTGTTTGCCGCCGGCTCCGGCCCGGCCAAGGTGCACGCCCCCCGGGCGGCGGCGCAGGGCTGCGTGGTAATCGACAATTCGTCGCTGTTCCGCATGGACCCGGACGTGCCGCTGATCGTGCCAGAAGTGAACCCGGGCGCCATCGACGGCTACAAGAAGCGCAACATCATCGCCAACCCCAACTGCTCCACGGCCCAGATGGTGGTGGCGCTGAAGCCACTGCATGATGAAGCCACCATCAGGCGCGTGGTGGTGAGCACCTATCAGTCGGTCTCCGGCGCCGGCAAGGCGGGCATGGACGAGCTGTTCACCCAGACCCGCGCCATCTTCGTGAACGACGAGCCGGTGATCGAGAAGTTCACCAAGCGCATCGCCTTCAACGTCATCCCCCACATCGATGTGTTCATGGGCGCGGACAGCGGCATGGACGGTTACACCAAGGAAGAGTGGAAGATGACCGCGGAGACGCGCAAGATCCTCGATCCCAACATCGAGGTGACCGCGACCTGCGTGCGCGTGCCGGTGTTCGTTGGCCATAGCGAAGCCATCAACCTCGAGTTCGAGAAGCCGCTGTCGGTCGCTCGCGCCCAGAGCCTGCTGCGTGAGGCGCCCGGCGTCATGCTGATCGACAAGCGCGAGGACGCTGGCTACGTCACACCAGTCGAATGCGTCGGCGATTATGCCACCTTCGTCAGCCGCGTGCGCAAGGACCCGACCGTGGAGAACGGTCTCGCCCTGTGGTGCGTGTCCGACAATCTGCGCAAGGGCGCGGCGCTGAACGCGGTGCAGATCGCCGAGTTGCTGGGCCGGCGGCACCTGAAGAAGGGCTGAACAAAGCCGGGCAGCTTTGCGGCAACACTGCGGCGCACCGGCCACACCTCGCCATGTTCGGTTCAGTCTGCGGCCATGCCGTGGGCGCCATATCCCTTGTCAGCCGGCAAGACCGGATGCCGCCGCCCATCCTTGGCGATGACGCGGCGACAGCCGGACACACCCCCATGGCCGGCGCAACAACAAGAGGAATCAACCATGTCGCGTTTCGCACTTGCTCTTCTGGCCGCCGCTGCCCTTGCGGGTCCAGCCGTCGCCCAGGATGCCAGGAATTTCAACGGGCCCTTCGTGGGTGCCCAGCTCGGCTGGCAGCAGGACCGCCAGTCGCTGACCACCGGCACCGTGCCGCCGGCCACCATCCGTGCCAAGGGCGATGGCTTCGCCTATGGCAGCCAGATCGGCTATGACGCCAATCTGGGCAGCGCAGTGATCGGTGTCGAAGCCTCGATCACCGGCCGCACCGGCACCAACCGCTTCCCGACGTTCGACCTGGAAGCCGGGCGCACCATCAACCTCACCGGCCGCGCCGGCTTCCTGGCCACGCCGTCTGACCTGATCTACGCACGCGGCGGCTATTCCAATGCCCGCTTCTCGATCACCAACCCGGCAGGCCCGTCGGAAAACCGCGACGGCTGGACGGTCGGCGCCGGCTTTGAGCACGCTCTGGGCCGCAACCTGTCGGCCCGGGTCGAGTACAACTACGCCGACTATGGCGATGACCTGCTGCCGGGTGCCGGCGGCGCTTCGCGGCTCAACTATCACCGCCACGCGGTGATGACCGGTCTGAACCTGCGCTTCTGAGCGGGGCTGTCGGTGAGTGGGGGCTGGCGGCAGCGATGCCGCTAGCCCCTTTTTCTTACGCCTCGAAATGGCCCTCGGTGCGGGCCCTCAGTGTCTCGAGATCGACACCCGGCGCCAGTTCGATCAGTCGGAACAGCGCGCCCTTGGCGGGGCGGGCCAGCACTGCCAGCTCGGAGATCACCATGTCGACAACGCCCTTGCCGGTCAGCGGCAGGGTGCAAGCAGTCTTGAACTTGGCCGATCCGTCCCTGGCATTATGCTCCATCAGCACGATGATCTTCTTGACGCCGGCCACCAGGTCCATGGCACCGCCCATGCCCTTCACCATCTTGCCGGGGATCATCCAGTTGGCGATGTCGCCATTCTCCGCCACTTCCATGGCGCCGAGAATGGAGAGGTCGACATGCCCGCCGCGGATCATCGCGAAGCTGTCGGCGCTGCTGAAATAGCTCGTGCGGTCGAGCTCGGTGATGGTCTGCTTGCCGGCGTTGATCAGGTCAGGATCTTCCTCGCCGGCATAGGGAAACGGCCCCATGCCCAGCATGCCGTTCTCGCTCTGCAGCGTCACGTCGATGCCGTCTGGGATATGGTTGGCCACCAGGGTCGGCATGCCGATGCCGAGGTTGACGTAGAAACCGTCCTTCAGCTCCTGCGCGGCGCGGGCCGCCTGCTGATCGCGCGTCCACATCAGGCCTTCTCCCCCGCCGCCGGGTTGCCCGGCTCGCGCACCGTGCGCTGTTCGATGCGCTTTTCATAATCCGTGCCCACGATCAGCCGCTGCACGAAGATGCCCGGCGTGTGGATGCCATCGGGATCGAGCTCGCCGGGGCCGACCAGTTCTTCCACCTCCACCACCGTCACCTTGCCGGCGGTGGCCATGACGGGGTTGAAGTTGCGCGCCGTCTTTCGGAAGACGAGATTGCCATAAGGGTCGGCCTTCCAGGCCTTGACGATCGACACATCGGCCACCAGCCCGGTTTCGAGGATATAGGTCTCCCCGTTGAAATCCTTGTGCTCCTTGCCGTCGGCCACCAGCGTGCCAACGCCGGTTTTCGTGTAGAAGCCGGGGATGCCTGCCCCGCCGGCCCGGATGCGTTCGGCCAGGGTGCCCTGCGGGTTGAACTCCAGTTGCAGTTCGCCGGCCAGATATTGGCGCTCGAACTCCTTGTTCTCGCCGACATAGCTGGAGATCATCCGGGCGATCTGGCGGGTTTCCAGCAGCAGGCCGAGACCGAAGCCATCCACCCCGGCGTTGTTGGAGATGGCGGTGATGCCCTTGACGCCGCTGTCCCGCAGGGCCGCGATCAGATTCTCCGGGATGCCGCACAGCCCGAAGCCGCCGGACATGATGGTCATCCCATCGAACAGCAGGCCATCCAGCGCCGCCTTGGCATCGGGGTAGAGCTTGTTGGCCACGCGCCCGCTCCTTCACATGTTGCACCTGCGAGATAGCCAGATTGCCGCAGCAGCGCCAGCCGCATTCGGCGCAATTTCGCCGTCCTGTTTCCGCAGGACAGCGCGGCCGCCATCGGCTATTTGCCGGCGCATGAGCCAGGATCCACTCGATATCGCCATTGCCGAAGGCCGCCGCTTCATCGACAGCCTGGCGCACCGCAGCGTCGGCCCCACCGGCAGCCGGGCCGACATACTGGCGCCGCTACCGACCCACCTGCCCGAACATGGCATGGACCCGGCCGACGTGGTGCGCACCATCGCGCGCGCTGCCGAGCCGGGGCTGAACGCCAACATGTCCAGCCGCTTCTTCGCCTGGGTGAACGGCGGTTCGCTGCCCGCCGCGCAGGCGACCGACGTGTTGACCAGCCTGTGGGATCAGAATGCCGTGCTCGCCGCCACCAGCCCGGCCAGCGCCGTTCTGGAGGAGGTCGCCGCCAAGCTGCTGCTTGAGGCGCTGCATCTGCCCCCGACGTGCGCCGTCAGCTTCACCACCGGCTGCCAGATGAGCCATGCCGCCGCTCTGGCAGCCGCGCGCCATCACGTTCTGGCCAAGGCAACCCGGGATGGAGCCGGCTGGGATGTGGAGCGTGATGGCCTGTTCGGCGCGCCGCCGATTCGAGTACTGGCCAATGCCCACCACCATGGCAGTGTAACCCGCGCACTGCGGCTGCTGGGCTTCGGGACAGCGTGCGTGGTGCCGCTGGCCGGTGGTGCGCCGGGGCGGGTTGGCGCTGCGGAACTGCAGGCCGCGCTGACACAGGCGCCGGGCGCGCCGACCATCGTCATCCTGAATGCCGGCGATCTCAACCTGGGCCAGAGCGACGATTTCGCCACGCTGATCCCGCTGGCACAGGCGGCTGGTGCCTGGGTGCATGTCGATGGCGCCTTCGGCCTGTGGCTGGCGGCCAGCCCGCGCTATGCCGATCAGGTCGCCGGCATCCAGTTGGCCGATTCCATCGCCAGCGACGGGCACAAGTGGCTGAACACGCCCTATGATTGCGGCATGGCCATCACCCGCCATGGCGAGGCGCTGAAGGCGTCGATGAAGCTGACGGCAAGCTATCTCAGCCAGGATGGCGATACGCGCGATCCGATGAACTACACGCCGGAATGGTCTCGTCGGGCGCGCAGCCTGCCAGTGTTGGCGGCGCTGATGGAGCTGGGCCGCGATGGCCTGGCCGACCTGATCGCGCGCTGCTGTGATCATGCGCTGGCCCTGCACGACGGGCTGGCGGCGCTGCCGGGCGCCACCAGCATCGCCCGGCCTATCATGAACCAGGGCATGGTGCGCTTCCACGCCGCTGACGGCACCAACATCACCGACGCCGTGATCGCCGCCATCAACGCCAGCGGCGAAGCCTTCTTCAGCGGCACGCTGTGGCAGGGCGAGCGCACCATGCGGATCAGCGTGTGCAATTGGCAGACCAATGCGGACGACGTGCGCCGCACCGTGGCGGCGGCGGCCGAGGCGCTGGCCAGCCTGCGCTAACCCCGGGACCGCCCGATCAGCCCGCCGACCATGCCGGTGATGGCGCTGCCCAGTGTGCCGAGCGGCAGCAGGCTGAAGGGCACATCGCCCAGGACCACCGAAAGGGCGATGCCCGCCGCCGCGCAGAGGCCGCCGGCCAGCGCGCCGCCGGTGGCCCCCTCTGCCAGGCTGACCGGACGCTGCTTCATCGCCCCCCAGCCGGTCAGCGCCGAAATGCCGAGGCCGCCGATGGCAAACAGGTTGGCGATCGCCGGCACATAATGGCCGGCGGTCACCATGGCGATCTGGGCGGCAATCCCTACGCAGGTGGCGCGTGTCAGCTGGTTCATGGTGCCCGTTCCCCCAAAGGCTTGCCGGGCCATGCTGCGATGTTTGCCGCCTTCAGGCAACCGTGCCCTTGAAGCCGTCGCGCAGCTCGCGCTTCAGCACCTTGCCGATATGGCTGCGCGGCAACTCGTCGACCAGCACTACCGCGGCCAACCGCTGTGTCTTGCCCAGCTGCGCATTGGCGGCAGCGCGCAGGGCGTCGGCATCGCCGCCCGGCGCGACCACGAACGCCACCGGCGTTTCGCCCCACGCCTCCGACGCGACGCCCACCACCGCGGCTTCGACGACGCCCGGCAGGGTGAGCAGCACGGCTTCCAGATCGGACGGGTAGATGTTGAAACCTCCCGAGATGATCATGTCCTTGGCGCGATCCATCAGGGTGAGGAAACCATCCTCATCGAGCCGGCCGATGTCGCCGGTGCGCAGCCATTCCTTGCCTTGCGGATCGATCCAATAGGCCTTGGCGGTGAGATCGGGGCGGTTCTTGTAGCCGTTCATCGTCGCCGGCGAGCGGCCGACGATCTCCCCCGGTGTGCCCGGCGGCACGTCGTTCCCGTCCTCGTCGATGATCCGCACCTCGTGGCCAGGCTGCGGCTGGCCCACCGTGTGCAGCTTGTCAGGATGCTCGTGGGCCACCAGCATGAAGCCCACCCCGCCCTCGGTCATCCCGAAGAACTCGATCAGGCCGCCCGGCATGCGGCGCAGCACCTCGGCCTTCAGATCGGCGGCAAAGGGCGCGGAGGTGCAGAATTTCATGAAGAGGGACGACAGGTCGGCCGCGTCGAAGCCCGGATCGGCGAGCAGCCGGCGATACTGCACCGGCACCAGCATGGCATGGGTGACGCGGTGGCGCTCGGCCAGCTGCAGCCACCCCGCCGTATCGAACTTGGGCATCAGCACCGCGGTGCCGCCCCAGGCCAGCGTGGGTATGAAGGACACCAGGGTGGTGTTGGAATAGAGCGGCGTCGAACACAGCGTCACGCAATCGGGACCATAGCCGATCCGCCGCCCGCCGGTGATGTGCAGCGATCGCATTGCGCAGCTCTGCACGATGCCTTTGGGCGTGCCGGTGGTGCCGCTGGAATAAATGATATTGAAGCCGGCCTTCGGATCGAGTGGCGCTAGCGCCGGCAGCGGGGCGTCCGCGTCCAGCCAGCCATCCAGCGCGTCGAGATCGACCAATGTGTAACCGCCCAGCACGGCGGCGAAGGCGGCGCGGTTGGCGGCATCAACAAACACCAGCCGCGCGCCCGAATCGGCCACCATCGCCGCGATCTGTTCGGGGGTGGAGGAGGGCGCCAGCGGCGCGATGGTGGCACGCAGGCGCAGGACAGCGCCCCACAGCACGGCATAGTCGCAGCTGCTGGCGGCAATGCTGGCCACGCTGTCGCCGGGCCTGACGCCATGGGCGGCCAGCGTGGCGGCTAGGCGTTCGGCCCGGCGCCAATACTCAGCCCAGCTCAGCCGCTGGTCACCGCAGATCACCGCCGGGTGATCGGGTCGGTCAGCGGCATTGGCGGCCAGAGCGGCGGGAAAATCGAAGATGGCTTCCGTGGTCATGGCCGGCAGCGTCGCGCGCGCCTGCCGGCCTGTCCACTGGCGGATTTGGGCAGCGCCGTCAGGCAGCGCGCTTGAGCGGGGCTGCCACCGCCGGGGTTTCCGGCACCGGCTGACCGAGCTGGGTGAGGGCGCGGACATGGGCGGCATAGTTGGCCGACAGGCGGGCCAGATGCTCCGGATTGTCGCCGTTGCGGCTGATCGCGTCGGCCAGCAGCTCGGCCCCGGCCACCAGTTCGGCGATCTGGCGCTGCTTGCGGCGCTCTAGCTGCTTGGGGGCGAGGATGAACAGATAAGCCACCGGGGCCGAAAGGGTGATATAGGTCATCACGATCATGATGATCGTCACGCTGTTGTTGGCCAGCACTGCCTTGCTCCAGAGACATGAGGGATGTTGAGTCGTCGCATGACAGGCAGGTAATGTTTTTGCCAGCCGCCATCGTGCCATGGGCGCTTCTGCCGCACCGCAGCATCAGCCAACAGCCTGCCGGGCAATGAAAAAGGGCGGCGGCCCAGCGGCCACCGCCCCTTTTGCACTGTCCGTTATGGCTCAGGCGGACTGCAGGTTCACCGCTGCCTGCTTGCCGCGGCGGTCTTCCTCCAGTTCGAACGAGACGCGCTGGCCTTCGTTCAGGGTGGCGAAACCGGCGCGTTCAACGGCCGAGATGTGCACGAAGGCATCGGGCGCTCCGTCATCGCGCTGGATGAAGCCGAAGCCCTTGGTGCCGTTGAAGAACTTCACGGTGCCTTCAACGCGGACGCCGTCGGTCACCGGGGCGCGGTCGCGCGTCGGGCGACGCTCGAAATCGCCGCGCGGGGCGCGATCCTCACGCGGTTCGCGCGGTGCGCGATCCTCGACCGGCAACGGTTCGCCCTCGATCTTCAGCTCGGTCGCGGAGATGCGGCCGTTGCGCTCGGACAGGGTGAACTCCAGCGGCTGGCCATCGGCGAGGCCCGTGAGGCCAGCCGCTTCCACCGCCGAGATGTGGACAAACACGTCTTCGCCGCCGTCTTCCCGGACGATGAAGCCGAAGCCCTTTTGCGAATTGAAGAATTTCACCGTGCCGCGGCCGGTGCCGACCACGATGCCGGGCGACATCTCACGGCGCGGGCCGCCGAAGCCGCCACCACCGCCGCCGCCGAAGCGACCGCCGCCACCGGCGCCGCCGCCGAAGCCGCCGCGGTCACCGGCAAAGCCGCCACCGCCGCCGCCAAC
>NZ_WMHO01000299.1 GCF_010994245.1 Sandarakinorhabdus rubra | reverse complement strand
TCCGGCCCCATGCAGTCCGCGATGAAGGTCACCGGCCGCCCCAGCACGGCGCCGAGCGCTGTCGCCACCGGCTTCAGGCTGTTCTTCGTGTCGGGCCCCTTCGGTCGCCCGAAGTGCGACAGCACCGCCACCCGGGCCCCGGCATCGGCCAGCGCGGCGATGGTCGGCACGGCGGCGCGCAGGCGGGTATCGTCGCTCACCGCACCATCGGCCATCGGCACGTTGAGGTCGGCACGGACCAGCACGGTCTTGCCGGCCAGCGCCGGCATGTCGTCGATGGTACGGAATGCGCTCATCGGCTCAGAGGAACTTGCCCATCGCCACGGCGGTATCGGCCATGCGGTTGGAGAAGCCCCATTCATTGTCGTACCAGGCCAGGACGCGCACCATATTGCCGCCGATCACCGCGGTTTCGAGGCTGTCCACGGTCGAGGACGCCGGGCTGTGGTTGAAGTCGATGGAGACCAGCGGCTCGACCGAGAAATCGAGAACACCCTTAAGCTCGCCGGCGGCCGCCGCCTTGAGGATGGCATTGACCTCGTCCTTCGTCGTCGCCCGGCCGCTTTCGAAGGTGAGATCGACCACCGAGACATTTGGCGTCGGCACGCGGATGGCCGAGCCATCCAGCTTGCCCTTCAGCTGCGGCAGCACTTCGCCCACCGCGCGGGCCGCACCGGTGGTGGTGGGGATCATCGACAGCGCGGCAGCGCGGGCGCGGCGCGGATCGTCGTGGATCTGGTCCAGGATCTTCTGGTCGTTCGTGTAGGCGTGGACCGTCGTCATCAGGCCCTTCACGATGCCCAATTCGCGGTCCAGCACCATGGCTACCGGCGCCAGGCAGTTGGTGGTGCACGACGCGTTGGAGACAATATTGTGCTCTGCCGCCAGCTTGCCGTGGTTGACGCCATAGACGACCGTCAGATCGACATTCTTCCCCGGGGCCGAGATCAGCACCTTCTTGGCACCTGCCGCGATGTGCGCGCCGGCCTTGGCGGCATCGGTGAAGAAGCCGGTGCATTCCAGCGCGATGTCCACGCCCATCGCGGCGTGCGGCAGCTTGCCCGGATCGCGCTCGGCGGTCACCGCGATGCGCTTGCCGTTGACCACGATTGTCTCGCCATCGACGCTCACCGTGCCCGGAAACGGCCCGTGCACGCTGTCCCGCGCCAGCAGGCGGGCATTGGCCTCGGGGCTGGCCAGATCGTTGATCGCCACCACCTCGATATCGGTACGGCCCGATTCGATGATGGCCCTGAGCACGTTGCGGCCGATGCGCCCGAAGCCGTTGATTGCAACCTTCACAGCCATTTGTCCGTCCTTCCTCAACGGCCCAGATGGGCCTTCACCCGCGCGGCAATCGCCGGCGCGGTCAAACCATATTCGACATAGAGCCGCTCGGCCGGCGCCGACGCGCCGAAATGATCGATGCCGATATTGAGGCCGTCACTGCCCGTCCAGCGCTCCCAACCCATGGTCACCCCGGCTTCCACAGAGACCTTGAGCACGCCAGCCGGCAGCACATCGGCCCGGTAGCCTTCATCCTGCGCCGCAAACGCCTCCCAGCAGGGCATCGAGACAACGTCACAGCCAATGCCATCGGCCTCCAGCAGGGCGGCAGCTTCGGCGGCGATATGCACTTCCGAACCGGTGGCGATCAGCACGGCGGCGCGAGGGCTCGTAGCCGATTTCAGGCGATACGCCCCCTTCGCCGACCGGTTTTCCGCCACATCGCTGCGCAGCGGCGGCAGGTTCTGGCGCGACAGCGCGAGCACGCTGGGGCGGCTTTCGTCCTTCAGTGCGCAGGCCCAGGCCTCGGCGGTCTCGACCGCGTCGGCAGGCCGCCACACGGCAAGATTGGGCATGGCGCGCAGGGATGCCAGATGCTCGATTGGCTGGTGGGTGGGGCCATCCTCGCCCAGGCCAATGCTGTCGTGGGTCAGCACGTGGATCACGCGCACCTGCTGCAGCGCCGCCAGCCGGATCGCGTTGCGCATGTAATCGCTGAACACCAGGAAGGTGCCGCCATAGGGGATGACGCCGCCGTGCAGCGCCATGCCGTTCATTGCGGCGGCCATGCCGAATTCGCGAATGCCATAATGGACATAACGGCCGCTGTAGTCATCTGCGCTGAACAGCGCCTGGCCCTTGGCCTTGGTGTTGTTGGAGCCGGTGAGATCGGCCGAGCCGCCAAGCAGTTCGGGCAGCGCCGGCACCAGTGCATCAAGCGCGATCTCGCTGGCCTTGCGGGTGGCAATCGTCGGCGGATTGGCGGCCAGGCCCGCCACGTGGGCGGCATAGGCGGCCATGCCCCCGGGCAGTTCACCGGCCATGCGGCGATTGAACTCGGCGGCGTGCGGGCTGGCAGAGGCCCGCGCGTCCCACGCCGCACGCGCCGCCTTGCCGCGCGCGCCCAGCGCCTCCCACCAGGCCTTGATGTCGGCCGGGATCTCGAACGGACCGTGGTTCCAGCCCAGCGC
>NZ_WMHO01000298.1 GCF_010994245.1 Sandarakinorhabdus rubra | reverse complement strand
TCGCCTTCGACATCGCGGAAGCGACCCGCCGTCTCGCCGGCCAGCGCCAGCCGCAGCGCGCGGCGCGGCGCGCCGGGTGCGACGCCAAGCAGGGCCGCCTTGTCGCTGTCGAGGCCGAGATTGAGCCGCGGCTGGTCCACCGCCACGGCATTGCGCACGTCGCGGGTGCCCGGCACCTTTCGCATCACCGCTTCGGCCTCGCCGGCCAGGCGCTTCAGCTCGTCCAGCCGCGGGCCGATTATGCGCATCTGGATCGGCGCATCGATGGGCGGGCCGTTCTTGAAGATCTTCACCACATATTGCGCGTCGGGCAGGGCTTCCAGGCGCTTGCGCAGCCGTTGCACCAGCGCCGGGCCGCCGAATTCATCCCAATCCTTCAGCACCACCAGCACCTCTCCGATGCTGCTGCGCTGATCATTGTTGCTCTGGTTGTAGAAGATGCGGGGATTTGCGCGACCGACATTGCTCATCACCGCGGTCACCACCGGCTCGTCCTTCAGCGCGGTTTCCACCCGGCGCACGGCAGCATCGGTGGCCGGAATCGCGGTGCCTTCGCTGGCCGTCACCTGCACCACGAAATAGGGCGTGTCCGCCGGCGGGAACAGGCTGGAGCCGATAAACGGCACCAGCGCCAGCCCGGACAGGATGAGCAGGGTGGATGCCAGCATCGCCTTCCACGGATGGCCCAGCCCCCAGTGCAGCACCGGCTGGTAGAAACGATGGATGCCGCGATTGATCCACTGCAAGAAGCGGTTGCCGTCGTGGCTTTCCTCGCGCGGGAGGATGCGGCTGGCCAGGAACGGCACGATGGTGAGGCTGACCAGCAATGATGCCGCCACCGTTGCCAGCACCGCCACCGGCAGGCTGCGGGTGAACTTGCCGGCGCCTTCGGGCAGCGCGGTGAGCGGCAGGAAGGCAAACAGCAGCACGAAGGTGCAGCCGATCACCGCCACGGCAATCTGGTTGGTGCCATCCATCGCCGCCTGTTCGCGCGTCTTGCCCATGCGCAGGTGGCGGGAAATATTCTCGGCCACCACGATGCTGTCGTCCACCAGCAGGCCCAGCGCGATGATGAAGCCCGAAATCGCCAGCTGGTTCAGCGTGAAGCCGGTCCAGCTCAGCACGGCCACGCCCATGGCCAGGCTCAGCGGCACCGACACCATCACGACGATGGAGGCGCGCCAGCCCAGCGGCAGCAGCGTTATCAGCACCAGGCCCAGCGCAATGGCGAAATCGCGGCCCAGCTGGCCCAGCTTGCGGGCAATGTCCCCGCTCTGGTCAAAGCCCACCTCCAGCTTCACGTCCGGTGGCAACTGGGCGGCAAATTCATCGGCGATCTTCACGGCATCATTGCGGATATCCAGCACATTTAGGCCGTCCTTCTGGTTCAGCGTCACCCAGATCGCGCGCTTGCCATTGTAGCGGGCGAAATGCGGCTGTTCCTCATAGGCCCAGCCGACCTCGGCGATATCCTTCACCCGGACAATGCGGCCATCCTGGGCCCTGACCGGCTCATCGGCCACCTCGGCAACGCTCTTGTAGGCGCCGCCCGCCTGCACGTTGAGGCGGGTCGCGCCCGATTGCACGGCGCCCGGCGGAAGATCCTGGCCACCGTTGCGCAGGGCATCGGTCACCGCCGTCACCGGGATGCCCAGCTGCGCCAGGCGCCCGGTATCGAGCGCCACCCGCATTTCCGGCGTGGGCAGCGCCCAGATGCGGGTGCCACGCACGCCCGGCACCGCATTCAGCTGTTCCCGCAGATCCTGCGCCAGCTTCTCCAGCCGGCGATAGCTGGCCGTTTCCGAGACCAGCGCGAATTGCAGCACCGCCGCTTCCGTGGTGCGGAACTTCTGGAATTCCAGCCGCACGATCCCCGCTGGCAGGGTCTGGCGGATGGCGTTCACCTCGCGCACCACCTCGTCATAGTTTTTCTCGGGGTCGCCATCCCAGCCAAACTCGGCGGCAATCACCGCCGTCGAGTCGGTGGAACTGGATTGCACCTTCACGATGCCGTCCAGGCCCTGCAACACGTCCTCGATCGGCTTGGCGATGGTGGTTTCCATGTCGGCCGGTTCGGCACCGGGCAGGGTCACCACCACCAGCACGTTGGGCGCGGTGAAATGCGGATCAACCGAGCGCGGGATGGTGAAGAAGGCGGAAAAGCCCAGCGCCGCCAGCGCCAGGAACACCACCAGCGTGATCTGCCACTTCTGGATGGCAAAGCGGATGATGCCGTTCACTTGCCACCCTGGGCGGCAATCTCGATCACCTGGCCGTCGCGCAGCCGGTCGATGCCGGTCACTGCCACCTGCTCACCGGGCTTGAGGCCGGCGGTGACGATCACCCCATCGTTGCCAACCGCGCCCAGCGCCACCAGCCGCTGGCGCACCCGCCGCGTCACCGGTTCCAGCACATAGACAAAGCCTTCATCGGCGCGCGCCGAAAACACCGCGGCCGCCGGCACCCGCAGCGGCGCGCCCGCCTCGGCC
>NZ_WMHO01000297.1 GCF_010994245.1 Sandarakinorhabdus rubra | reverse complement strand
CGAAGCCGTGCTGCAGCGTGACCGCATCGAGGCGCTGGCGCAGCAGCGCTTCGCCACCTTCACCCAGCGTGACCGGCTGCGCGCCCAGGCCGCTGCCAGCGCCCGCCGCTGCGCCGCCCTCGCCGATCAGGCCGAGGCCATGGCCATCGAGACGACCGCAGCCGGCCAGGGCCTCTATCTTGCCGGCGCCGCAATGGACGCCCCCTATGCCGACCAGCAGCGCGACCGGCTGCTGCTGCGCCGGCAGGAGCTGGAGATCATCGCCGCCGATGCCGAGGCGCGGCTGGCGGCGCTGGCCCTTCAGATCAGCGCCGAGGAGCAACGGCTGGCGCGCGCAACGGCCTTCGATGCCGTGCTGCCGGCCGGCACGGTGATCTGGTCACAGCCGGCGCCGAGGGGCACCACCGTGGCCCCCGGCGCCAGCCTGATCGAACTGGCCGATTGCCGCCGCCGCTATGTCGAGGTGACGCTGCCCGAACGCCGCATGGAGTCGATCCTGCCCGGCGAGCGGGTGGCGGTGCGGCTGATCGGCAGCGAGGACTGGCTGGAGGGGCGGGTGGCTTCGGCAGTGGGTGCGGCGGCGCGGCGCGATGGCGCCATGGTGGCCGCCAATCCCGACAAGGACGCCCGTGCGCTCACCGTGCTGGTGGCGCTGCCGCCGCCGGCCAGCCTGGCGCGCCGCTGCGATGTCGGCCGGCTCGCCGAAGTCCGCTTCCCGCGCTGGTAACGCATGCTGCCGGCGCTCGATACGGCCCCGCCGCTGCTGGTGGCAGCGCCGCTGCTGCTCACCATCGCCGGGCTGCTGGCGGCGCCGCTGCTGGGGCTGGACCGGCCGGCAACCCGCGCCGGTGTGGTGGCTGGCGTGGGCCTGGTCGCGGCCGCCTATCTCCACTGGCGGCTGGGCATCACCATCCCTTGGGACAGCCCGTGGCCGGCGCTGGGCTTCGCGCTCTTCTGCCTCGCCGTCGAACTGTTCGCGCTGTTCGATGCCGCAATCCTGTTTGCCGCGCTGCTGAGGCGCGCCAACCGCAGCGCCGAGGCCGACGCCGGGGAGGCCCGTCTGGCCGCCCGGCCGCGCCACCTGTGGCCGGCGGTGGACCTCATCATCGCCACCTACAACGAACCGCCGGAGGTGCTGGAGAAGACCATATTGGGCGCGCTCGCGGTCGACTGGCCGAACCTCAATGTCTGGGTGGCCGACGACGGCCGCCGCGCCTGGCTCAGGGACCTCAGCCTTGCCAAGGGCGCCGGCTACATCACCCGGCCCGACAACGCCCACGCCAAGGCCGGCAACATCAACCACGCGCTCACCCTCACGTCGGCGCCGTTCGTGGCGGTGCTGGATGCCGATTTCGTGCCGCAGCGGCGCTTCCTCACGCGCACCATGGGCTTCTTCGATGATCCGGCCATCGGCATCGTGCAGGTGCCGCACAGCTTCTACAACCATGATCCGCTGCAGCAGAACCTGGCGCTGCGGGACGCCCTGCCCGATGACCAGCGCTTCTTCTTCGAAGCCATCATGCCGGGGCGCGACGGCTGGGATGCCGCCTTCTGCTGCGGCTCCAACAGCATCACGCGGCGGGCCGCGCTGGCCACCATCGGCGGCGCGCTGCCGGCCGGATCGATCACCGAAGACATGCTGCTGAGCCTCGCGCTGCTGCAAAAGGGCTATGTCACCCGCTATCTGAACGAACCGCTGGCCTTCGGGCTGGCGCCGGAAAGCCTGGATGCCTTCTTCGTGCAGCGGGCGCGCTGGGCCCAGGGCGCGATGCAGATCCTGTTCCTGAAATCCGGCCCGCTGGGCCCCGGCCACAGGCTGCGCCACCGCCTGTTCTTCCTGCCGACGGCCTGGCTGTCGCAGGCGCTGATGCTGATCACCGCGCTGGTGGCGCCGTTGGTGTTCCTGTTCCTCGACGTGCCGCCGCTGGTGGGGGTGACGCCCGAGAGCGCCATCTTCCACCTCGTGCCGATGGTGGTGGCACAGGTGGGCGGCATCGTGCTCCTGGGCGGCGGCCGCTATTATCCGATCGCAGCCCAGGTGCTCGGCACATTCCAGAGCTTCCGGCTGCTGCCGGTGATCCTGAAGACGCTGATCAAGCCGCATGGCCACCCCTTCAAGGTGACGCCCAAGGGATCGGACGCACCCGGCGGCGGCGTCGAGACCGGGATCCTGGTCGCCTGCACGGGCCTGATGCTGGCGACATTGCTGGGCCTGGTGATCAACGCGGTGCCCGACACCCGCATCGTGGCGCAGGGCGCGCTGGTGCCGATGGTGGCCTTCTGGTGCGGCATCAACGTGGTGGTGCTGTTCCTCGCGGCGATGTTGTGCTTCGGGCGGCCGGCGCTGCGCGCCGAGGAGCGCTTCGCCCTCGATGAGCCGGTGGCCGTGTGGCGGCGCGGCCAGCGCGAGGCGGTGATCACCCACGGCATCGACATTTCGGTTTCCGGCATCGCGCTGGCCGGGGACGGCGTGGCGCGCGGCGAGCCGGTGCGG
>NZ_WMHO01000296.1 GCF_010994245.1 Sandarakinorhabdus rubra | reverse complement strand
CGCCCGGCGCTGACGGCCGAGCTGGCGCGGCTGACCGGCGGGCGGGTGGCTTTGGCCGAAGGAGGTGCTTCCCATGTCCAGCCCGGTTGATCCCGCATCGCCGGCGCGGGCGTGCGCCTACTGCCGCCGGCAGCCGGCGGTGGCGGCCTATCGGCCCTTCTGTTCGGCTGGCTGCCGGGCGCGCGACCTCAATGCCTGGCTGTCAGACGCCTATGCCGTGCCAGCGCGCAGTGATGAGGACGAACTTTTGCCGCCAAGCCCGCTGGACAACGACGACGAGGCTGGCTAAACGCCGGCCTCCCGCGCGGCTCACCCCGCCGCGCGCGCATGGGAGCCCGGGTAGCTCAGGGGTAGAGCAGGGGATTGAAAATCCCCGTGTCGGTGGTTCAAATCCGCCCCCGGGCACCATTTTCCGCCAGTCGCCTTGATCGATCGGCATCGCGCACTGGCCAGCGCGGATTTCGCCTTCCCTCGTCGTGCAGAATCCGCCAAGGGGCAGGCCATGCACCTCGCCCGTTTTCCCCGCCGCCGCTACACCCCTGGCTTCACTCCGCTGGAGCCGCTGCCGCGTTTGTCGGCGCTGCTGGGTGGGGCCGAGATCTGGATCAAGCGCGATGACCTGCTGGGCCTCGCCGGTGGCGGCAACAAGACCCGCAAGCTGGAGTTCCTGGTCGCCGATGCGCTGGCCCAAGGGGCCGACACGCTGATCACGGTGGGGGCGCCGCAGTCCAACCATTGCCGGCTCACCCTGGCGGCGGCCGCGAAAGAAGGCCTGGATTGCCGCCTGGTGATCGAGGAGCGGGTGCCCGGCAGCTTCAGCCCGGAGGCGCTGGGCAACAACCTGCTGTTCGACCTGATGGGCGCTGCCAATGTGCGGATGGTCAAGGCCGGCGCCGACCTTGCCGAGGAGATGGCGTTGGACGCCGCTGCCGTGAAGGCGGCCGGCGGCCACCCCTATGTCATCGTTGGGGGCGGGTCGTCGCCATTGGGCGCGCTCGGCTACGCGGCCTGCGCGCAGGAGATCATGGCCCAGGCGTTCGAGGCCGGCGTGGCCTTCGATCGCCTTGTCGTTGCGTCCGGCAGCGCCGGCACTCATGCCGGCCTGGTGGCCGGGCTGGTGGCATTGAACGCGCAGCTGCCGGTGACCGGGATCAACGTGCGCCGCCAACGCGCCGAGCAGGAAGCCAATGTGCTGAAGCTCGCGCAGGCCACGGCCGATTTCATGGGCACGCCGCAGCCGGTGGCCGACGATATCGTGGCGCTCGATGCCTGGGTTGGCCCCGGCTATTCGCTACCCACCCGCGAGATGGTGGAAGCGGTGCGGCTGCTGGCGCGCAGCGAGGGCATATTGCTCGACCCCGTCTACAGCGGGAAGGCGATGGCCGGGCTGATCGCACTGGTGCGCGAAGGCGTGCTCAAGAAGGGGGAACGCGTGCTGTTCCTGCACACCGGCGGCGCCCCCAGCCTGTCGGCTTTTGGCAGCGTGCTGCGCGATCCTGCCTTCAACTGAGGAGCGCGTGGTGGCCGGCCATCGCATCTGCCTGTGGTTCGATCGTGAGGCGCAAGCGGCGGCGCAATTCTATGCAGCGACCTTCCCGGATTCAGGGGTGCAGGCGGTGCATCGCTCCCCCGTCGATTTGCCGCACCTGGCCGCCGGTGATGTGATCACCGTCGATTTCACCGTTCTGGGCATCCCCTGCATGGGACTGAACGGCGGACCGGCCTTCGCCCAGAGCGAGGCCTTTTCCTTCCAGGTCGCCACCGAGACGCAGGCGGAGACCGATCACTATTGGAACGCCATCATTGGCAATGGCGGCACGCCCAGCGCCTGCGGCTGGTGCAAGGACCGCTGGGGCGTCAACTGGCAGATCACGCCGCGCGTGCTCACCGAGGCGACGACGGCCGGCGGCGCCGTGGCCGAACGGGCGTTCGCGGCGATGATGACGATGGGCAAGATCGACATCGCCGCCATCGAGGCTGCGGTGCGCGGTTGAGCCGCTATCGCACCATCGGCGTGATCGGCGGCATGGGGCCGGCCGCCACCGCCGATTTCCTTACCCGGCTGGTGGCCGGTGCCGAGGCGACACGCGATGCCGATCACCCGCGCGTGCTGGTGGACAGCAACCCGCAGGTGCCTGACCGCAATGCCGCGGCGCGCGGGGAGGGGGCGTCGCCTGGCCCGGCGCTGGCCGAGATGGCGCGTAGGCTGGTGGCCGGCGGCGCGCAGCTGCTCGCCATGCCCTGCAATGCCGCCCATGGCTGGTCGGACGCCATCGTGGCAGCGGTGGACGTGCCGTTCGTCTCCATGATCGAGGCCGCACTGGCCGAGGCGCTGACCCACCGGCCACAGCGCATCGGCGTGCTGGCCGTGGGGGCAACGCTGGCGCTTGATCTCTATGGCAGGGCAAGCCCGGTGCCGGTGCTGGCCGGCGACCTCGCGGTGGTGCAGCCGGCGGTTGATGCCATCAAGGCCGGCGCGCGCGATGCCGCCACGCGCGATGCGCTGGCCGGCGAG
>NZ_WMHO01000295.1 GCF_010994245.1 Sandarakinorhabdus rubra | reverse complement strand
GCGCCCGCGCCACCGCTTCGGCCAGCGCCAGCCCCTGCCCCAGCCCGCAGGCCAGCGCCGCCGAAAGCGTGCAGCCGGTGCCATGGCTGCTGCTGGTGGCGATGCGCTGGTCGCTGAAGGCCAGGTGCCCCTGGGCGCTCACCAGCCAGTCGGTGACCGTCGCACCATCGAGATGCCCGCCCTTGGCCAGCACGGCCCTTGGACCCATGTTCAGCAATTCCTGCGCGGCGAGCAGCATGTCGGCCTCGTCCGCCACCTCGGTTTCGGTCAGCGCCACCAACTCCGGCAGGTTGGGCGTCACCACGCGGGCCAGCGGCAACAGGCGTTCCACGAGCGCCCACACCGCGTCCTCCTCAATCAGCATGTCGCCGCTGCTGGCGATCATCACCGGGTCGAGCACGATCGGCACCGTCACGCCCGCCAGCGCGTCGGCCACCGCGTGCACCACCGCCGCCGTGCCCAACATGCCGATCTTGATCGCATCAACACCGATATCCTCGATCACCGCCCGGATCTGGGCGGCCACCACATCGGGCGGCACCGCGTGCACCGCGCTCACGCCCAGCGTGTTCTGCACGGTCACCGCCGTCACCGCGGTCATCGCGTGGCCGCCCAGCATGGTGATGGTCTTGATGTCGGCCTGGATGCCGGCGCCGCCGCCGCTGTCCGACCCGGCGATGGCCAGGATGCGCGCCGTCATGCAGCGGCCACCGCCGCGCAGATATCGTCCACCACCTTGCGCACCAGCGCGCGATCCTCGCCTTCGGCCATCACGCGAATGAGCGGCTCGGTGCCCGACTTTCGTATGAGGATGCGCCCCGTTCCGGCCAGCCGCGCCTCGCCTTCGGCGATGGCGGCCTGCACCGCCGGGGCCTCGAGCGGCGCGCCGCCCTTGAAGCGGACGTTCTTCAACAGCTGCGGCAGCGGATCGAACAGGTGCAGCAGCTCGCTGGCCGGGCGGCCATCGGCCACCAAGGCTGCCAGCACCTGCAGCGCCGCCACCAGCCCATCGCCGGTGGTGGCGTGATCCGACAGGATTATATGCCCCGATTGCTCGCCGCCGACATTGCAGCCTGTCTGCCGCATCAGCTCCAGAACGTGCCGGTCCCCCACGGCGGCGCGATGCAGGGCAAGGCCATGGCCGGCAAGATGCCGCTCCAGCCCCAGGTTGGACATCACGGTGGCGACCAGCGCCCCGCCCTTCAGCGTGCCGGCGGCGGCCGCGCGGGTGGCGATAAGCGCCATCAGCTGGTCCCCGTCGACGATCTGGCCCTTCTCGTCGACCACGATCAGCCGGTCGGCATCGCCGTCGAGCGCAATGCCGATATCCGCGCCGACCTCGATCACCTTCAGCTGCAGCGCCTTGGGGTGGGTGGAGCCAAAGCCATCGTTGACGTTGAAGCCGTCAGGCGTCACGCCGATGGCGATCACCTCGGCGCCCAGTTCCCAGAGCGCCGCCGGCGCCACCCGATAGGCAGCGCCATGCGCGCAATCGACAACGATCTTCAGGCCATCAAGGCGCAGGCGCTCCGGAAAGGTCGCCTTGGCAAAGTGGATGTAGCGGCCCTGCGCATCGTCGATGCGCCGCGCCCGGCCGATGGCCTGCGGCTCGGCCAGCGGAATCTCGGCCTCCAGCAGCGCCTCGATCGCGGCTTCGTCATCGTCGGACAATTTGTAGCCATCGGGCCCGAACAGCTTGATGCCATTGTCGTGATAGGGATTGTGGCTGGCCGAGATCATCACGCCGAGATCGGCGCGCATCGACCGGGTGAGCATCGCCACCGCCGGGGTGGGCATCGGGCCCAGCAGCGTCACGTCCATGCCGACGCTGGTGAAGCCGGCCTGCAAGGCCGCCTCCATCATGTAGCCGGAAAGCCGCGTGTCCTTGCCGATCACCACGCGGTGCGTGTGGGCGCCGCGCAGGAAATGCCGGCCGGCGGCCTGGCCCAGTTTCAGGGCGATGGCGGCGGTCATCGGCGGCCGGTTGGTGAGGCCCCTGATGCCATCGGTGCCGAAATAGCGGCGCGCGTGCGTGGTCATGAACGGCTCCTAGCGCGTGGCGTCGGCCTTGCCAAAGGGGATGTGACAGTCCCTCATGCGGCCGGCACACCGGGATCGGGCGATGCAGTACCGCGAAACAGAAGCCAGCCAACGCCAAAGCACACCAGATCGCCCAGCACAGTCACCAGCCGGAACAGGGTGATGGCGATCAGCGCCTCGCCCTCGCTCACGCTGCCGGCCAGCAACACCAGCATCACCGCCTCGCGCGTGCCAAGTCCCCCCGGCGCGCCGGGGGTGAGATAGCCTGTCAGCCAGCCCAACACGGCAATGGCCGCGGCAAACGGCAATGCTGCAAGCGGCGCCCCGGCCGGCGCCAGACTGTTCAGCACCAGCGCGAAGCTGACACCCAGCGCGGCCATGAACAGCATCGCCATCAAGCTGGCTGCCACCAGCACCGGCACGGCCCGCCGCAGCCGGCCGGGCCAGGGCAGTAGCAGACCGGCCAGGGCGGCCAGCGCCAGCGCCG
>NZ_WMHO01000294.1 GCF_010994245.1 Sandarakinorhabdus rubra | reverse complement strand
CCGTGCGCGCGATGGCTTCGACCACGGGGCGCACCGGCGTGCGCGCGGCCGAGGCGCTGCGCCGACCGGCGGCGCGCGCGCGCGCCAGCTGGTGATCGACATGGCGGCGCATCACCTGCACTTGCGCCTCGATGGCGCGGGCCAAGGGATCGTCGCGGCCGCCGGCTTCGCCGACCAGCACGCTCATCGGGGTCTTCAGTGCGTGGGCGAGGTTGCCGGCATGGCGCCGCGCCGCCTCCGACTGGGCCTCGCTGTGCTCCAGCAGTTCGTTGATTTCGGCGACCAGTGGCTCCACCTCGGCCGGAAACTGGGCATCGACGCGGCGCGCGCGGCCCGAACGGATGGCGGCAATCGCGTCCGACACGCGCCGCAATGGCGCCAGGCCATAGGTGGATTGCAAGCCGGCCATGGCGATCAGCCCGATGCCCAGCACCGACAGGCTCCAGAACAGGATTGAGCGGGTGCGCGCCCGCTGCCGGTCGAGATCACGGCTCGATTGCGCGACCTGGAAGAAGAAGGGCTTTGCTGCACCCGGCAGGCGCACGCTGCGGCCGATGACACGCAGGCTTTCGCCGGGAAATTCGTCGCTCTCATAGCGGCAGGGCTGGCGGCAGGCGGCGGCGCCGGGCGGCGTCTTGAGCTGCCGGTCCCACAGGCTGCGCGACGGAAACGTCGGCTGGCCGCCGCCCGACACCTGCCAGTAGAGGCCGGAATAGGGCTCGGCAAAACGCTGGTCCCCCAGCGGGCGGAGCAGCCGCACCTCGCCCACCTCGTCGAGCTCGGCACTGTTGATCATGGCATTCAGATTGTTGGCCAGCTGTTCGTCAAAACTGGCGGTGAGGGTTTCATCGAGCACCCGATCGAGGGCAAAACCGCCCAGCGACAGCAGCATGGTGATCCACACTGCCGCGATCAGGATCATGCGGACGCGCAGCGAGCGCCCGCGCCGTCTTGGCATCACCGCCGGGGCCGGCGCCGCCAGCGCAGGCTCAGATCTGGTCGTTGAGACTGTAGCCAAGGCCGCGCGTGGTCAGGATCAGATCGGCACCCAGCTTCTTGCGGATGCGCGTGATGAACACTTCGATCGTGTTGGAATCCCGGTCGAAATCCTGATCATAGATATGCTCGATCAGCTCGGTGCGGCTGATCACCTTGCCCTTGTGGTGCATCAGGTAGCTGAGCAGCTTGAACTCCTGCGCGGTCAGCTTCACCGGCTGGCCGTTCAGCGTCACCCGGCCCGAGCGGCCGTCCAGCCGCACGGCGCCGGCCACCAGTTCAGAGGTTGCCTGGCCGGCGGCGCGGCGGATCAGCGCGCGCAGGCGGGCGATCAGCTCCTCGGTCTGGAACGGCTTGGCGAGATAATCATCGGCCCCCGCATCCAGCCCGGCCACCTTGTCGGACCAGCTGTCGCGCGCGGTCAGGACCAGCACCGGCATGACGCGGCCTTCCCGCCGCCAGCGTTCCAGCACGGTCAGCCCGTCCACCTCCGGCAGGCCGAGATCGAGGATCACCGCATCATAGGCCTCGTTGGAGCCGAGATAATGGCCTTCTTCACCGTCGACAGCCGCATCGACGGCATAGCCGGCCTGTTCCAGCGCCTGCTTGAGCTGCCGGTTCAGGTTGGGTTCGTCTTCAACAACCAGGATCCGCATGATCCGCCTGGGCTCCATTCTCCGGCCGGGCGCGCCGCGCGCCAGGCCGGCCGTGTTCAGTAACTCTGCCGGCGGCGCACCGGTTGCCCGGTGCGGGCATCAACATCGACATTGATCAGGTTGCCATCCCGCAGGAAGCGGAACCGATAAACCCGCGTGCCCTGATCGAACTGGGCGCCCACATATTCGCCCTCATTGTCCTGAAGGACGCGGCGCTGGATCACCTCGAACGGCATGATCTCGCCGGTGCGCACCATGTCGCGCACATCGTTGGGCCCACGCAGCGCATGCGCCGGCAACGCCAGGCCCAAGGCCAGCGCAGCGGCGATCAGCAATGTGGAAGAGTTGCGCATGTCAGGGGTTCAAGATCCTTGGCTTCACCGCTCTCATTGCCCGGTGCGCTTGAACTTGCCCTGAACATGGCCGGCCACCACGGTCCAGGGGGCCGTACCCCGCGCGCCCAATACACTTTGCCTTTTGCAACACTCTCGCGCGAGCAACAACCCCCAAGCGCCGGCCCACCGGCGCCACCAACCAGCCTTGCCAGCGCCGGCAAAGCCGGCCACTGGCTTGGCCGATGCCCGATCCCATTCTCACCCTCGATGCCATCGGCCTGAAGACCTCGGCCGACTGGCTGTTCCAGGACCTGTCGCTGACCATCGACGCGCGCGACCGGCTGGCGCTGATCGGCCGCAATGGCGCCGGCAAGTCGACGCTGCTGAAGATCATCGACGACAGCATCGCGCCTGATGCCGGCCGCCGCGCCACCGCCAGCGGGCTGACCATCGGCCGGCTGGAACAGGACCCTCCGCTCGCCGGTTTTGCGACGCTGGGCGACTATGCGCTGGCCGGCGGCGCCGCGCCGCACGCGGTGGCCGCGCTCGCCGACCAGCTGGG
>NZ_WMHO01000293.1 GCF_010994245.1 Sandarakinorhabdus rubra | reverse complement strand
CCGCCTGCGCGCGCGGCGCTGCCGCGCTGGTGGCGCTGTGCGCGGCGGAGGGCCAGGCACGGGTCGCGGCGTTCATGGCCCATGTGCAGGACAATGCCGAAGCGGCAGTACGCGCTGCCATCGCCCGCCTGTCCGACGGCGCCATCACCCTCGCCATGGACAATGGCGCCCGCATCAGCCTTGCCGTGCGGATCGACCGCGAGACCAACAGCGCCACGGTGGATTTCACCGGCACCAGTGCGCAAGCGGCCGACAATTTCAACGCGCCGCGCCCCGTCACCCAGGCCGCCGTGCTCTATGGCTTCCGTTGCCTCGCTGGCAGCGACCTGCCGATGAACGATGGTTGCCTGAGGCCCATCAACATCGTCATCCCGGAAGGCTCGCTGCTCAATCCGGCACCGCCCGCCGCCGTGGTGGCCGGCAATGTCGAGACCAGCCAGATCATCACGGATGCGCTGTTCGGCGCGTTGGGCGTGATGGCCGCCGCGCAGGGGACGATGAACAATTTCACCTTCGGCACCGGCGATTTCCAATATTACGAGACAATCAGCGGGGGTGCCGGGGCCGGAGACGGCTTTGCCGGCGCCAGCGCGGTGCAGACCCACATGACCAACAGCCGGCTCACCGATCCCGAGGTGCTGGAAAGCCGCTTTCCGGTGCTGGTCGAGGATTTTGCCGTGCGTGAGGGTTCCGGCGGCGCCGGGCGCTGGCCGGGTGGCGACGGCGTCATCCGCCGCATCCGGGCGCGCGTGGGCATGACCGCTTCACTGCTGTCGGGTCGGCGCGCCACGCGGCCCTTCGGCCTGATGGGCGGCGGCGATGCTTTGCCCGGCACGGCGCGGGTGGAGCATGCCGATGGCCGGGTGGAGGTGCTGCCTGCCTGCGCCCGGGCCGAACTGATGCCGGGTGATGCCATCGTCATCGAAACGCCGGGCGGTGGTGGTTTCGGGGCTGATCGGGGCGCATGAGCAGTCTGCCCGGCCTATGGCCACTGGCCGGCATCGCCATCGTGGTGATCGGCTTTGCGATCCGCGCCAATCCGCTGGCGGTGGTGGTTGCGGCGGCCTTCGGCAGCGGACTGGGCGCAGGGCTCGGCCCGGTCGAGGTGGTGGCGGCGCTGGGCAAGGCCTTTCACCAGAATCGCTATGTTTCCGTGCCGTGGCTGGCGCTTCCGGTGATCGGCCTGATGGAGCGTGCCGGCCTGCAGGAACAGGCGCGCCGGCTGATCGCGCGCACGCGTGCCGCCACTGCGCCGCGCATCCTCATCCTTTACCTGGCGCTCCGGCAGGTGTCGGCGGCGCTGGGCCTCGTCCAGGTCGCCGGCCATGCCCAGACGGTGCGGCCACTGCTGGCGCCGATGGCGGAAGCGGCGGCAGCGCGCGATGATCCGGCGATCACCCCCGAGGCGCGCGACCGGGTGAAGGCGATGGCCGCCGCCACCGACAATGTCGGGCTGTTCTTCGGCGAGGACATCTTCATCGCCATCGCCTCGATCCTGCTCATCAAGGGCGTGCTGGAAGCAGCCGGTATCCTTGTCCAACCGCTGCAGCTCTCGGTGTGGGCCATTCCCACGGCGCTGGCGGCCTTCATGGTCCACGGCCTGCGCCTCGTGCGTCTCGGCCGCCGGCAATGATCGGCCTGCCCGAACTCTATGCGCTGGCCGCGCTGGTGTTCGCCAGCTGGGCGGGTGCCACGCTGGTTGACAGGGACCATCCCCGCCGCTGGCGCGCCGCCGCCTTCTGGGCCCTCATCGCGCTGGAATTCGCAGCCGGGGACGTGCTTGGCGATGCCGGCAACGGCGTGATTGTGCTGGCGCTGGTGGCGCTGGCCCTGGCCGGCGCGCCGGGCAAGGGCGCTGCCAGCACCAGCAGCCCGGCCGAGCGGCAGACCAGCGCCGAGCGCCATGGCAACCGCCTGTTCCTGCCCGCCCTCATCATGCCCGGCGTGGCGCTGACCGGCAGCCTGCTCTTCCCGCGCCTTGGCACGCTGGTGAACCCTTCACAGGTGACGCTGGTCAGCCTTGGCCTGGGCGCGGTGCTGGCCGTGGTCGCCCTGCTCGCCTGGCAGCGGCCGCCGGCCATCGCCGTGGTCAGCGAAGGCCGACGGCTGGCGGAAGGGGTCGGCTGGGCAATGCTGCTGCCGCAATTGCTGGCCAGTCTCGGAATGGTGTTCACCATCACGGGCGTGGGAGAGATTGTCGGTACGCTGGCGCCACTGGCCATCCCGGATGGCAGCCGGCTGGCCGCCGTGCTGGCCTTCACCGGCGGCATGGCGCTGTTCACCCTCCTGATGGGCAACGCCTTCGCCGCCTTTCCGGTGATGATGGGCGGGATCGGGTTGCCGCTGCTGGTGGTTGGCCTGGGCGGCGATCCGGTGGTGATCGGCGCGGTCGGCATGCTGGCCGGCTTCTGCGGCACGCTCGTCTCGCCGATGGCGGCCAACTTCAACATCGTGCCGGCCGCACTGCTGGAACTGTCCGACCGTTACGCGGTGATCCGCGCCCAATGGCCCACGGCGCTGGCGCTGTGGCTGTTCAACACCGCCATCATCTGGGCGTTCGCCTTCCGCTGACGCCGGGCGCTCAGGCCCGGCGCGGCGGCGCCGGCCGCGGCGGCAGTCG
>NZ_WMHO01000292.1 GCF_010994245.1 Sandarakinorhabdus rubra | reverse complement strand
GCCTGGGCCGCGCCGACCTCAAGGGCCTTGCCATCAACGTACAGGGGCTGGGCAAGGTGGGCGGTGCGCTGGCGCAGATGCTGGCCCAGGCCGGCGCGCGGCTCACGCTGGCAGACCTTGATGCCGGCCATGCCGCCCGGCTGGCGGCAGCGCTCGGTGCCCGCGCCGTGGCGGTGGACGCGATACTGGCCGAACCGGCGGACGTCTTCAGCCCCAACGCGCTGGGCGGCATCCTGAACGAAGCCAGCATCGCTGCCCTTGATTGTGCGATCGTTGCCGGCGCCGCCAACAACCAGCTGGCGACGCCTGAAGATGGCGCCCGGCTGGCGCGGCGCTCCATTCTCTATGCGCCGGATTATGTCATCAACGCCGGCGGCATCATCAGCGTGGTGGCCGAATATCTGCACCGCAGCGGCCGCCAGCCGACAACGCTTGACGAGGTGACGGCACAGATCGATGCCATCGGGCCGCGGCTGGCTGCACTGTTTGCCGAGGCGGATGCTAGTCGCCGGCCGACCAACGCGGTGGCCGATTCCATGGCGCAAGCATTGATCGGGCGCGATCAGTAATCGCGTTTCCAGCGCACGCCGGCCGCCGTGCCGCCCAGCGTGGCGACCGAACTCAACACCGACAGCGAGCGGGTCAGCCCGATCTCGATCGAGGTCGCGGTATAGCCCTGCGCGTCGGTGGCGAGTTCCACATAGACATTGCGGCCCAGATATTGCCCGGCGGCAAAGGTGGTGCGGCGACCGCTGGCCTGGTCGGCCGGCAGGATTCGCAGCCGGTCGATGCCCAGGCCCTTGCTGACCGCGCCGATGGGGTTGAAACCGCCACTGCCACGCAGTGAGGTCAGCGCGGCAGCCAGCTGGATGGCTTCGGGCGCCGACAGATCGGTTATGCTCGCACCGAACAGCACCCGGCTCAGTACCTCGTCTTCCGGCAGCGCGGGCACAGAGCTGAACTTGATCTGCGGGCGCTGGGCGGTGCCTTCGATGGTGAGCAGCGCGGTGAAGCCGTTGCCGGAGTTTTCCGCCGTCACCGCCAGCACGGGATCGGGCGGATAGCCGCCCAGGAAGCGGATGTCGCCACGGGTCAGCTGGAAGCGCTTGCCGGCAAAATCATAATCGCCGCGCACGAGCTGCACCCGTCCGAACAGTTCCGGGGCATTGGCCGCGCCGCGCAGCCGCACATCGGCCTGCCATTCGGACGCGATGCCCATGCCGTTCACCATCAGGCGATTATTGGCCTTGATGGTGAGATTGTAGAGCCAGCGGGTGGGCGGCACATATTGCACCACCCGGCGTCCGAGCAGGCGGGTGTTGCGTTCGGTCACCACCATCACCGGCACGTCGGCCACCGAGGTGCGGCCCACCTGATAGGTGGCGCGCGACAGGTCGAGCGTGCCGGAGACGACGCCGCCATATTCGTCGGTGGCGATCCTGATGTTGCCGCTGCCGGTGGCGGTCATGTCATCGCGGCCCAATATGGCGGCGTTGGTCACGGTCATGCGGATGTCCATCGGAAAGCCCCGATCGAAGCTGAGATCGATGGTGCCCGCCCCGCTGATGCGGCCCTGGCCTGATGTGCCGGTGAAGTTGATGAACTCCAGCCGCGAGGCGGTGAAACGGGCTTCGGCCGCAACTGCCGTGGCGACCGCACCGAGCAGCGGCGCCTCAACCCGCCCGCCGGTGACGCGCAGCCGCCCGGCAACGCGCGGATCGCCCAGCGTGCCCGACAGATCGGCGGCGACCTGCAATGGGCCACGCACATCAAGAGCGGTCAGCCCGGTCAGCCCCCAGAAATCCTGCGCTGGTCCGGCATAGCGCAGTTGCCCCTCGACGCGGGCATCGGCCAGTCGCTCCACCAGTCCGGACTCGCCAGATGCGACGGCACCGAGCCGGGCCTGGACGCGGCCCTCCACCTTGCCGGCCCGCACGATCACCGCCTTCAAGACGCTGCCGCTGCCGGCCAGCGTGGCGTTGAGGCCGACATCGATGGGGCTGGACGTGCTGGCGATGCTGGATCGGGACAGGCCATTCAACCGCAGCGCCAGCCGGCCCTGCGGTACACCGCCCGGCGCCTGCTCCAGCGACAGGTCGCCCGAGATGCGGCCATTCAGGTCGACGGACGGGTAGGCGAGGCTGACGAGGCCCAGCGACACCCGCTCCAGCGTGGCGGCCAGCCGCCAGCGGTCGCCCCAGTCACCGGCCAGGATGGCATTGCCTTCGCCGCTGACCAGCCGCGTGGTGGCGAGGTGCCAGCCGGCGGCATCGCGGTTGATCACCGCCGGGCCATCAAGCCGCGCCTTGCGGCCATCATAGTCGCCGTCGCCGTCGATCGCCCAACGGTCCGGAGTGACATTGGCCTTGAGCGCGACATGGAAGGGGGCGCCGCTGTCACCGGAGATGGCGAGGCTGGCGGTGCCGCGCCCAGAAGCCAAGGCGATGCGGCCATCGGCCCGCTCCACGATCAGGCTGCCGCGCTCCAGCCCAGCCAGCGCCAGCGTGCCGTCCAGCGCCGGGCCATCCTCGGCCAGCCGCAGCCGGCCTTCGATGTCGAGCCGCTCGATGCTGACCGGGGTGGCCAGCGGCAGGCTGACACCGCGGCCGCCCAGCTTGACGAG
>NZ_WMHO01000291.1 GCF_010994245.1 Sandarakinorhabdus rubra | reverse complement strand
CGCCGACAGGCGCAAGATCGGCCGGCGGGGCGGCGCGCACTGCTGCGCGCCGAACCCGTTCGACGTCAGCCGCGGCTTTGCCGCGGCGCCTTGCCCTTCATCGCGGCCTGGCCCCCCCCGAACGGTTGCAGCGCAGCATCACCTCTGATACCTAGACGCACGGGGGTCTGCCGGACGTAACCGCAGACGAGAGGTGTAGGCTGTTCATGGCTTTGCAGTTGGTCATGCGTAACGTGTCGCCGTCTGCCGCGCGGCAGGCGCCCTGACATGGCATCCGCGTTCCAGCCCGCCTTGTTGCCGGCCCCGGCGCTGCGCACCGCCCGGCGGCGGAGCTCGATGCGGCTGTTGCCCCAGTATCTGCATCTTGATCAGCATGCGCTGTGGCCATTGATGAAGGTCGCGATGTTCCTCACCGGCGTGACGCTGGTGATGTATTCGGGGCTGTTTGTGGCGCTGGGTGGCACCTTGGCGCTGAAGTTCGTCGCGGTGCCGGTCACCATTTTCACCGTGCTGATCATGTGGCTGCTGCCCGATGTGGCCAAGACCGCCAACCCGCCGGTTCAGAAGCTGGTCTGGGCCTTTCTCGCCATGAACGTGCTGTGGCCGGCCTACCTGGCCATCGTCATCCCCGGCCTGCCCTGGCTCACCCCACCACGCATCGCGCTGGGCGTGATGCTGGTGATCATGATGATCTACATGCCGCAATATGCCGATTTCCGGCAGCGCATCTGGGCGGTGATGGGCCATGATCGCGTGGCGGCCCGGCTAATGATGAGCTATGCGGCGATCACCTTCCTGGTGATCCCCACGTCCTTCGACCCATCGAGGAGCGCGCCCTACGCGGTCCTCCAGCTGGTACAGACGCTGTCGCCGGTGATCCTGCTGGCCTGGTTGCTTTATGATCCAGCGAACCTGCCGCGCTTCACCAGGGTCATGGTGGTCACCGTCATCATCGTGATGGTCATCGGCGTGCTCGAAAATTACATGCAGAAGCCGCCGTGGGTGGACTATATCCCCAGCTTCATCAGCCTTGATCCCGACCGCCTTGCGTCCATCGCCTCGCCGCAGGCGCGCAGCGGCGACACGCGCTACCGCGTGCGCTCCACCTTCACGGTGGTGCTGTATTTCACGCTCTATCTCAACCTCCTCATGCCCCTGTTGATGCACAGCATCTGGCAGATGCGGAAGAAGCATCGGTTTCTGGCGCTCGCGCTGGTGCCACTGATCCTGCACACGGCCTGGTTTGCCAATGCCCGCACGGCCATGATCCCGCTGTTCACGTCGCTGTTCGGCCTTATCGGCCTCAACATCATCCGCACCTGGTTCTTCCGGAAGGATGGGGACCATCTGCACAAGATGATCACCATCGGCGGCATGGTGACGGCCATATTGATGGCCGGATTGCTTGTGGCCTCCAGCCACACCCTGCAGCTCAGCATCTTCGGCGGCGGGCAGCACCGTGCCAGCAACGCCACCCGGGATGCCCAGTGGGAGAAGACCTGGGTCCAGATGCGCAAGAACCCCTTCGGCGCCGGACTGACATCGGCTGGCGCGTTGGCCGGCACCCGCAACACCGCCATCGATATCCCGACGGTTGACAGTTACTGGATCAACCAGCTCGTCGATACGGGCTTCCTCGGTTTCGGCTGTTACTTTGGCGCCTTCCTGTGGGTCGCCTGGCGCAGCATCAAGGGCTACATGAAGTCGGACCATGAAACCGAGGACTGGCTGGCGCCCTTTGCCCTGTCGCTGATCAACTATTTCATCGCCTGTTACGTGATCAGTTACGACGACAACAATTATCTGGCCTTTTCGGTCGCAGTTGCCGCGCTGTCCATCCTGCGCCGGAAGGCGGAGCGCGAGGCCGCACAGCCCAAGGCGGTGGCCGCCAGCCCTGACACCGGACACCGGCCGGGAACCTGGGTGGTCGCACGCTGAACGCGGATGCGTGTTTCACGGGCAGGCTGGACGTCGCCTGGCCCACGCGCTAACCGCGCGCCATGTCTCGAGAACTCATCACCGAAGGCCCCAACGCCGGCTGGACCTGCTGGCGCCGCGATCCTGATGGCCGCTTTGCCTCCATGCTGGGTGACTTCTTCTTCCGTGAAGGGCCGCGCGGCGTCGAATGCCGGATGGAAACCGCCCGGAAGCACAGCAACGGGCTCGGCTATCTGCACGGCGGCTTCATCATGTCGTTCATCGACATGGCGATGTTCGCCTTCATCTTCCGCCAGCTCGAGAACAGCGCGGCCGTCACCCTGTCGTGCGCCACCGATTTCCTGTCGGCCGGCATTGTCGGTAAGCCGATCGAGGCGCACGGCGAGATATTGAAGGAAACCGGCAAGATGCTGTTCGTGCGCGGGCTGGTGACGCAGGACGGCGTCAACCTTGCCAGCTTCACCGGCACGATGCGCAAGGTGCCGCGCCAGCCCCGGCCCGGTGGGGAAGGGCACCCGGCCCGCCCCGGAGAAACCCAGGTTGACTGATCTTGCGGCGCGCTATGCCGAACTGGTGGCGGCCGGCGAACTGAAGCCAGACGCCGCGCAGGCCGACGTTGTGCAGCGCCTCGCCGCATTGGAAGCGCAGTTGGCCCGCCCGGCGCCGCAGCCCGGCCTGCTGGGCCGACTGCTGGGGCGGGC
>NZ_WMHO01000290.1 GCF_010994245.1 Sandarakinorhabdus rubra | reverse complement strand
CCGCGCCCCGCCCCCGCTTCGGCCTTGCCGAGCTGGAGGCGATGAGCGGCGCGCGCCGCTCCTGAGCGTCAGCGGTCGGCGCCAGCGGCGGTCTTTGCGCCAACCTTTGCGGCCGCCACCTGGTCGGCCACGCTCTTCAGGAGCGCCGGCACGTCGTGCACGATGCCGTCGCGGATGGTCCAGCGGATGCCGCCCTTCACCACGGTCGTCTGCGTTGCCTCGTCGAGCCGGGCAAAGCCGGTGCCATAGAGCGTCTTCAGATTGTGCAGCGGGTTTTCCGGAACGATGACCAGATCGGCGCGCATGCCCACCCGGACGAGCCCGAAATCCGGTTCCCGGCCTTTCGGCTCTTCCAGCGTGGTGGCGCCGTTGATGGTGGCAGACTGGATCACCTCGAGCGGGGCAAAGCCGGCCTCGCGCAGCAGTTCCAGTTCCAGGATATAGCCGAAGCCCCAGGTCTGCCAGATGAAGCCGGGATCGGATCCGGTGGTGACGCGCCCGCCCATGTTCTTGTAATCATTCACCAGTTGCATGTAGCGCGTGTAGAAGCGCCGCCATTCATATTCACGCTCGCTGGTCCAGTCGAAGAAATAGCTGCCGTGGTTGTCGCGGTTGCTCTCGAAGAAGCGGGTCAGGCTGGGCAGCGTGTAGCGTTCGTGCCATTCGGCGCGCTTGGCGCGCATCAGGTCGCGGCTGGCCGAATAGATGTTGAAGGTGGGATCGAAATTCACGCCCGTCGCCTTCTGGGCCCTCAGATATTCCTCCCACTCCGGGCTGCCGGGCGGATGGATCTGGTCCCAGATCTCGGCAATGCCGCCAAAGCGCATCTGCTCGTCGTTGAAATTGTAATTCGCGGGCGTGTCCTGCACGCGCCGGCCATCGAGCATGCTTTCGAAATGGCCATAAAAATGCGTGATGGTGCCAAGCCCGGCGGCGGCAGCATCGCGGGCATTGAACTCGGCGATGTTGGGCTGCGAAAGGTGGGCCACCGTGCCCAGCCCCAGCTTCTTCGCTTCGTCGATGGCAGCACGGTCGATGGCCGGGGTTTCATCGCCGCGGTTGAAGAACTTGATGCCGTCGATGCCCACCGATGCCGCCCAGCGCACCCATTCGCGGGCCTTTTCCGGCGTCGTCACCCGCCCGCCCTTCCAGCCGGCGTTCGCGCCCGAAGCCAGCGTCTGGTAGACATAGAGGCGCGGGCTCATGATCTCGCCTGCCGCTGCGCGTTTCTTGTCGACCAGCGCGCGGGCCGCGTCACCGCCATAAAGCGGGATGCCGCGCAGCGTCGTCACACCGTGCGCCAGCCACAATTTCCAGGCGTAATCAGGATCGTTCATCTTGTCGGCATCACCCTGGTGGCCATGCATGTCGACAAAGCCGGGCAGCACATACATGCCGGCGGCATCGATCTCGCGCGTCGCACCGGCCGGCGGCCGGTTGGCCTTCATCGGCAGCCCCGGCGTGCCGGCGTTGCGGATATCGGTGATGCGCCCGCCGTTGATGATGATGTCGGCCGGGCCATAGGGCGGCCCACCGTTCCCGGTGATGATGGTGACGCCCCTGATCACCAGTGTTTCATAGGGCCCAGCGGCCAGCGCCGGATCGCGCGGCGCGCTCGGCTTCATCTGGGCAGTGGCCGCGCTGGCCAACAACGCGGCGGCAAGCAGGAAGCGCTTCATCATTTCCCCCAAGTTTCGCGCAGCATAGACGCCCGCGCAGGCCGCCGCTAGGCTGGCCGACATGCAGTGGGCGGCGCTCCTCATTGGTTATCTGTTGGGCTCGATTCCCTTCGGCCTGCTGCTCACCCGGGCAATCGGGATCGACATCCGCCAGGTGGGCAGCGGCAACATAGGCACCACCAATGTGCTCAGAACCGGCAACAAGGGGCTGGCCGCCGCCACGTTGCTGCTCGATGCCGGCAAGGGCGCGGCCGCCGTTCTGATCGGCCGTGAATTGGGCGGGGACATGGCCGGCATCCTGGCAGGCACCGCCGCCTTCCTCGGGCATCTCTTCCCCGTCTGGCTGAAGTTCCGCGGCGGCAAGGGCGTGGCGACCATTTTGGGAATCACGCTGGCGGCCGCCCCGCTGGCCGGCATCATCGCGCTCGCCGTTTGGCTGGGCGGTGCGCTCGCCACCCGCTATTCCAGTGTCGGCGGCATGCTGGCGGCGCTCAGTTGCGCCGGCGCCGGCTGGGCGCTGGCCGGGCCGGCCTGGGGCGTGCACCTGGCCGGGATGGCGGCGCTGCTGATCATCATGCATCGGGACAATATCGCTCGGCTGCGCGCCGGCACCGAATCGAAGATCGGGCAGAAGGCCAGATGAGCCTGCCGCCCGACGCGGTCGCGCGGCTGCGGCTGATCCGCACCGACAGCATCGGCCCCGTCACCTACCGGCAATTGATCGCCCGCTTCGGCACGGCGCAGGCGGCATTGGAGGCGCTGCCCGATCTCGCCCGGCGCGGCGGCCGCAGCCTCGCCATCTGCCCGGCCGCCGTGGCAGAGGCCGAGCTGGCCGGCCTGCCGGCGCTGGGTGCGCAGCTGCTGTTCATCGGCACACCCGATTATCCGGCGCTGCTGGCCCACACTGAAACCGCGCCGCCGGTGCTCTATGCGCGGGGCGACACCGGCCTGCTGGAACGGCCCGCCGTGGCCATCGTCG
>NZ_WMHO01000029.1 GCF_010994245.1 Sandarakinorhabdus rubra | reverse complement strand
TTGCGCGAGACCGCGCGCGGCCCGCGCGCTGGCCGCGCTACAGCACGAGCCCCTGCCGCTTCGCCGCGCTCGACAGCTCCGCCCGGATATTCGCCCCCGGCTCGGCCAGCCAGCCCAGCAGTGCCTCGCCCAGCGGTTCCAGCGTGGCAGAGCGAATCATCGCCTTGATCGGCCCGATCCCGGCCGGGGTGATGGACAGCCGCTCGACCCCCAGCGCAATAAGGGCGAGGGCCTCCAGCGGCCGTCCGCCCATCTCGCCGCAGACGGTGACGGGCACATCATGGCCGGCCGCGGCACAGACGATGCGGCGCATCACCCTGAGGATGGCCGGCGACAGCCAGTCATAGCGATCAGCGAGGCGCGGATTGGCGCGGTCGGCGGCGAACAGGAACTGGGTGAGGTCGTTGGTGCCCACGGAGACGAAGTCGGTCATCGGGAGCAGCAGGTCGAGCTGCTCGATCAGCGCCGGCACCTCGATCATCGCGCCATAGAGGATCTCGGTCGGCACCGGCCGGCCGGTGGCCAGCAGCCGCTCCTTCTGGGCTTCGACCAGGCTGCGCGCCTCGGCAAACTCCCAGGGCTCGGAGATCATCGGGAACATCACCGACAGGGTGCGGCCGGCGGCGGCTTCGAGCAGGGCGCGGGCCTGCACTTTCATGAGCCCGGAGCGGCCCAGGGCCAGCCTGAGCGCGCGCCAGCCCATCGCCGGGTTCTCGTCCTCCTCGCCTTCGGCCGACAGATAGGGCACCGCCTTGTCGCCGCCGATGTCGACGGTGCGGAACACCACCGGCTTGTCCCCGGCGGCATCGAGCACGGCCTTGTAGAGCGCCTGCTGGCGCTCGCGGCGCGGCAGCGTCGCTGAAACGAGGAACTGGAACTCGGTGCGGAACAGGCCGATGCCGTCGGCGCCGGCCAGCGCCATGGTGGCGGCATCGTCCACCAGACCGGCGTTCATGAACAGGCTGATGTGGCGACCGTCCTTCGAGATGGCGGGCAGGTCGCGCACCTTGGCCCATTCCTCGGCCTGCCGCACCTTCAGCGCCCGCATCGCCTGGTAGGACTTGATGGTCGCCGCCGTCGGCCGCACCAGCAGCGCGCCGTTGCCGGCATCGACGATCAGCTCGTCGCCATCGTTCACCTGGCCGAACAGCTGGTCCACCCGGCCCAGCACCGGCACCCCCATGGCGCGCGCCACGATGATGACATGCGCGGTCAGGCTGCCTTCCTCCAGCACCACAGCCTTCAGGAAGCGCTTGTCATATTCCAGCAGTTCGGCCGGCCCGAGGTTGCGGGCGATCAGGATGGCATCGGCCTTCAGCCCCATCTGGGCGGCCGTGCCAAGCTGGCCCGACAGGATGCGCAGCAGCCGGTTCGACAGGTCATCAAGGTCCGACAGACGTTCCTTCAGATAGGGATCGTCGATGGACCTGAGGCGCAGCCGGTTGCGCGACTGCACGCGCTCCACCGCGGCCTCCGCGGTGAGCCCGGTCTCGATCGCCTCGTTGATGCGCCGCGCCCAGCCTTCATCATAGGCGAACATCTTGTAGGTCTCGAGGATCTCGTGATGATCGGTGCCGGCGACGAAATCGGCCTGGCCCATCATCGAATCGATCTGGTCGCGCATGCGCCGGAAGGCATCGACCAGCCGCACGCGTTCGGCGTCGACATCGTCGGCCACCGTGTGCTCGACCACCACGCGCGGCTGGTGGAACACGGCGGTGCCGCGGGCGAGACCATCGACCAGCTTCAGGCCATTCAAGCGGATGGCGCCGCTGTTAGCAGCGCGCAGCCGGGCGGCCTGGGCATCATCGACCAGCGCGGCGCCGTGGATGAGTTCGGACAGCACCATGGCCACCGTCTGCAGCGCCTCGATCTCCACCTCGTCATAGGCGCGCGGATCGCGATGCTGCACGGCCAGCACACCAATGGCCGCCTCGCGCCGCACGATGGGCACGCCGCAGAAGCTGTGGAAGGCCTCCTCGCCGGTTTCCGGGCGATAGGCGAAATCGGGGTGGGCGCGCGCCTCGGCCAGCGCCAGCGGCTCGCGCGTGGCGGCGATGGTGCCCACCAGGCCCTGGCCCATGGACAGCTTGGTGACATGCACCGCCGTCTGCGCCAGCCCGAAGGTGGCATACAGTTCCAGCAGACCGTCGCGCAGCAGATAGATGGAGGCGACCTCGCTGTTCAGCTCGGCCGCCACGATCCGCACCACCTGGTTCAGCTTGGCCTGGGCGCCGGTGCGCGCAGCCATCACGTCGTGCAGGCGGCGCAGGATGATGCGGGCGGCGCTGGCGGGGGGCATCAGGCAGCTGCTTCCCGTGCCAGAGGGCCGGCGCGGGCAAGCGCGGCTTCGGCCTCGGCCACCAGTTCGGCAATGATGTCGGCCACCGGCTGGACCTTCGTCACCATGCCCACCGACTGGCCGGCCATCAGGCTGCCAGTTTCCACATCGCCTTCCACCACGGCACGGCGCAGGGCGCCGGCCCAGTAATGCTCGATGGCAAGCTGGCCGGCGGCGAGGTCCATCTCGCCGCGGTCCACCGCGGCGGCCACTTCGCGCTGGCGGGCATTGAAGGCCTCGCTGCCGGCGTTCTTGAGGGCGCGCACCGGGATCACTGGCAGGCGCGGATCGACCTGCACGCTGGCCAGCGCGTCGCGGGCACTGGCGCGCACGAAGGCGGCCTTGAACTTCTCGTGCGCAACGCTCTCGGCTGCCGCGGCAAAGCGCGTGCCAAGCTGCACGCCGGACGCGCCCATCTCCAGGAAGGCAGCGATGGCGTTGCCGCGCCCAATGCCGCCGGCCACGAACACCGGCACCTCGGTGATGGCCGGCAGGATCTCCTGTGCCAGCACGGTCAGGCTCACCGGGCCGATATGGCCGCCGGCTTCCGAACCTTCGATGATGATGGCATCGACCCCCGATCGCACCAGCTTCTTCGCCAGCGCCGCCGTGGGCGCAAAGCACATCAATTTCGCGCCAAAGGCCTTGATCGCGGCAATCGCCGGGCCGGGCGGCAGGCCACCGGCCAGCACGACATGGCTCACCTGTTGGCGGGCGCAGACCTCGATCAGCTCGTCCAGCTGCGGGTGCAGGGTGATCAGGTTCACCCCGAACGGCTTGTCGGTGAGTGCCCGGGTGGCGGCGATCTCGGCCTCCAGCAGCGCCGGCGGCATCGATCCGCAGGCGATCACGCCAAAGCCGCCGGCGTTGGAAATGGCCGATACCAGGTGCCGCTCGCTCACCCAGGTCATGGCGCCGGCCATGATGGCGTGGCGGGTGCCCAGGAACGCGCGGCCGCGCGCCGAGGCGGCGTCGAGGTGAGGGGTGTGCATCAGGCGTCTGCCTCGCTGGCGGAGTCCGCAGGGGCCGGGCCGTCGAGGCCATAGGCGGTGTGCAGCACGCGCACCGCCAGTTCCACATAATCCTGCGGGATCAGCACCGAGACCTTGATCTCCGAAGTGGTGATGGCCTGGATATTGATGCCGCGGCTGGCCAGCGCGCGGAACATGGTGGCCGCCACGCCGGCATGGCTCTTCATGCCGACGCCCACCACCGAGATCTTGGCCACCTCGTCATCGGCGAGCAGCGCCGAAAAGCCGATGGCGCCGCGTGCCTTTTCCAGCACGTCGGTGCTGGCCGGCAGCTGGGCGCGCGGCACGGTGAAGGTGACGTCGGTCTTGCCTTCATCCTTGGCGATGTTCTGCACAATCATGTCGACGTTGATGTTGGCATCGGCCAGCGGCCCGAAGATGCCGGCCACCACGCCCGGCTTGTCGGGCACGCCGACCAGCGTCACCTTGGCCTCGCCCCTGTCGGCCACCACGCCGGCGATCAGTTCACGTTCCATGTCGTCATCCTCGTCCACCACCAGCGTGCCGGGCGCGTCGGAGAAGCTCGACAGCACCTGCACCACCACCTTTTCCTTCATGGCCAGTTCCACCGACCGGGTCTGCAGCACCTTGGCACCCACGCTGGCCAGTTCCAGCATTTCCTCATAGGTGATCTTCATCAGCTTCCGGGCGCGCGGCACGATGCGCGGGTCGGTGGTGTAGACGCCGTCGACATCAGTGTAGATGTCGCAGCGATCCGCCTTCAGCGCCGCCGCGAGCGCCACCGCCGACGTGTCGGAACCACCGCGCCCCAGCGTCGTCACCCGGCCGTCCATGGTGAGGCCCTGGAACCCCGGCACCACCGCCACCGCGCCCGCTTCCATGCTGGCGATGATCGCCGCCGTGTCGATATCCTCGATGCGCGCCACCGAATGGGCCGGGCTGGTGCGGATCGGCAATTGCCAGCCCAGCCAGCTGCGCGCCTTCACCCCCATGGATTGCAGGGTGATGGCCAGCAGGCCCGAGGTGATCTGTTCGCCGGCGGCCACCACCACGTCATATTCGGCCGGATCGGCCAGCGGCGAGGCTTCGCGGCAATAGCCGACCAGCCGGTCCGTCTCCCCGGCCATTGCCGAGACCACCACCGCCACCTCGTCACCAGCGTCGACCGCGCGCTTCACCCGGGCGGCCACATTCCTGATCCGCTCCGTCCCCGCCATCGAGGTGCCGCCGAACTTCATCACGATCCGGGCCATGGGTGGCCTTGTCCTTCCGTGCGCCAATATTCGCCTTGCCTGATAGGAATGGCCGGGTTCATTGGCAAGCAAGCCGCATACTCGCAACCCTGTCCACCAAGGCCGCCATCATGTCCACCGCCGACAGCATCAATCCGGACGAAGCCGCCTTCTTCGGCCGCCTCGCTGCCGACTGGTGGAACCCGAAAGGCACATCGGCGATGCTGCATCGCATCACGCCGGTGCGCGTCGCCCATATCCGGGCCGAGGCGCTGGCGCATTTCGGGCTGGACGCGAAGAGCCGGCGGCCGCTGTCCGGGCTGTCGGCGCTCGACGTCGGCTGCGGCGCCGGCCTGATGGCCGAGCCGCTGGCCCGCATGGGTTCCGCGACCACCGCCATCGACGCCGCGCCGGAGAATATCGAGGCAGCCCGGTCGCACGCCGAAGGGCAGGGCCTTGGCATCGATTATCGCTGTATCGCGGTGGAGGACCTGGCCGCCACCGGGGCGCAATTCGATCTCATCACCTGTCTCGAAGTGGTCGAGCATGTCGCCGGGCGGGATGCCTTCTTCGCCGCCATCGCCCGCCTCCTGAAGCCGGGCGGCCTCGCTGTCTTCTCGACGCCGAACCGCACGCCGGCGAGCTGGGCCGTGGTCATCGCCGGGGCCGAGCATGTCACCCGCTCCATCCCCAAGGGCGCGCATGACTGGAACCGCTTCTTCACGCCCGCCGAACTGGCCGAAGCCCTGCGCAACGCCGGCCTGAACCCCACGGAACCGGCCGGCCTGTCGTGGCGGCCAGGCCGCGGCTTCTTCATCGGCGGAGATGTGTCCGTGAATTATTTCCTGAGCGCCACCAGGGCCTAGGCCGTTCGCGGCTGGAACAGGCCGGCGATCACCGCCAGCGAGGCGCGGGCCGCTGCCGGGTCGGGCGCCTCGTTGGCATCGTTGAAGCCAAAGGCCTCGGTGGCCCCAAGATCCTGCACCACCATCCCATCGCGGCGCGGCAGCATCGAGATATTGTTGTAATAGACGCCATAGCGGACTTCGGGCTGCGGCAGCAGCCAGGCGATCTGGCCGCGCACCGGAATGATGCTCTCGTCGCGCATCAGGGTACGGGCCCCATAACCGGTGCAGTTGAAGATCACCTTCTCCCGAATGCGCCCGAAATCGGCCGGGCTGGCCAGCGTCATCGGCACGAAGCGGCCGCCGGCCATCAGGAAATCGGCCTCCAGCTGGTGCGCGAGATCGGCGATGTTGAACAGCATGCTGGTGGTGCGGCGCACCACCGGCACCGCGAACGGATGCTGGCCGGCGGCGATCGTGTCCTGCCCGGGCGACAGATCGCGCACCTGGTCTTCGTAGTTGACGAAATGGTCGCTGCCGCCACCGGGCAGCGGCACCATATCCTCGCCGCGCGGCCCCGGCGGGGCGTCGAACAGCGTGTAGCGGTCGTAGAACTCCACCGGGTTGCCGGCCCGGCCGAGGAACGACTGGTAGATGGCATGGCTGCGACGGGCCATGCGTTCCCAGCGCGCGGCAAAGCCGGGATCGACGGCGCCCGCCATGGCGATGCGGCTATGCGGGGTCCAGGTGCCGGTGGCGCGCGCCGAGCGCACATCGGGGAAACGTTCCTGCGCATAGATCACCACCTTGAGGCCGAGGCGCTGGGCGGTGAGCGCCGTCGTCAACCCGATGGCGCCGGCACCGACCACCGCCACCTCGCGCGCACCGGCCTGCAACGCCAACGGCACCGCCTCCATGGCCGAGCCCCAGCCCAGCGACCAGCCGCTGCCGCCGTGGCCATAATGGTGGATCACCTGCTTGCCGGCGATGCGCTCCACGGCGATGCGCGGGCCGGCGGCGCGAAACGGGCGCAGGCACACGGTGATGCGCATCAGCCGATCGGCGCGGGCGTTGATCGGTGCCAGCGCCGGGGCGGGGGCGAACAATGACTGCGCCCGCCCGGGGCCGGCCAGCCAGAGCGCGCCGCCGGCAGTGGCTTTCAGGGCATGGCGCCGGTTCATCATCAAGCGTTCCTTTCCCCGCCAGTTCTGCCGCCTTGCCGGCGCGGCGCAAGGGACATTTTCCGGTCAGCGCCGGCCCGCCATTTGCGCGGGCTTGGCGCCGTGCGCGCCTTGTGCCAGCCTTGCAGTCGGGAGGGCTGACGCCATGACGACACCGCTGAAGGGCATCCATCATAGTGCCTACCGCTGCCGCGATGCCGAGGAAACGCGCGCCTTTTACGAGGATGTGCTGGGCCTGCCGCTGGCCGCCGTGGTGCAGGAGGAGAACGAGCCGGGTTCGGGCCGGCCCAATCCGTTCGTGCACCTGTTCTTCCGAATGCCCGACGGCAATTTCATCGCCTTCTTCGATGCGCCGGGCAGCGCCAAGGACGGGGATTTCAACCTCGTCCACGGCTTTGACCGGCATGTCGCCTTCGAGGCCGACAACGAGGAAAAACTGCTGGCCTGGCGCGACCAGCTGAACGCCGCCGGCGTGCCCTGCTTCGGGCCGATCGACCATGGCTTCGTGAAGTCGGTCTATTTCGCCGATCCCAACGGCCTGCCGCTGGAGATCACGGCACGGGTGCCGGCGCATGATGCCATCCTCGCCGAAGACGCCCGAACCGCCCACGCCGTCATCAAGGCATGGACCGCACGCAAGGCGGCAAAGGAACAGGCCGCTTGAGCTTTGCCCGCATCCCCCTGCTGATTGCCTTTCGCGAAGCCGTCGGCCTGCGCGACACCTATGGCGGCATCGATGGCGTGGTGGCGCTGCAGGCGCACCATCTGAAGCCCGACACGCCATCGGATACCATCGTCATCTTCATGCACCCGATGGGGATTATGCATTATCTGCCGCTGCCGGGCGCGCTGGCCGAGGCCGGCTGCCACGTGCTCACCGCCGTCTCGCGCTATCCCAACAATGATTCGGCGCTGATCATGGAGAAGGTGGCGGTCGATCTCGGCCGCTGGGTGGCGCATGCGCGCGAGGTGCTGGGCTATGCCAAGGTGGTGCTGGCCGGCTGGTCGGGCGGGGGGAGCCTGGCGCTCTTCTACCAGGCCGAAGCCGCCGATCCGCAGGTCACGCACACGCCGGCCGGCGAGCCCTTCCCGATGGCCGAAGCAAAGCTGCCGCCGGTCGATGGCATCATGCTGCTCGCCGCGCATGTGTCCCGCTCCCAGACGCTCACCGAATGGCTCGATGCCTCGGTGACGAGCGAAGCGGGACCGGTGCGTGATCCGCAATGGAATCTCTACGATCCCGCCTGTCCGCAGCCGCCCTACGCAGCCGATTTCCTCGCCGAATATGCCGCCCGGCAGGCGGCGCGATCGAACCGCATCACCGCCTGGGCGAAGGACACGCTGGCCGAACTGAAGGCCAGCGAAGGGCCGCACGCCGAGCGCGCCTTCATTGTCCACGGCACCATGGCGGCCCCCTGCTGGCTCGATCCGGCGGTGGACGCGAACGACCGCCAGCCCGGCCGCTGCTATCTGGGCGATCCCAGACTCATCAACGATTCGCCGGGCGGGCTGGGCCGCTTCACCACGCTCCGGTCATGGCTGTCGCAGTGGAGCCTCGATAGCCACGCCTGTTCGCTGAAGGTCGGGCACCGCATCCGCGTGCCGGTGCTGGTGGTGGGCAACACGGCGGACGATGCCTGCACGCCCAGCCACACGCAGCGCCTGTTTGATTGCGTCGTCAATGCGCCGTCGCGCGAGCTGCAACTGGTGCATGGCGCCACCCATTATTACGCCTTCCAGCCCGACCATCTCAAGCGCGCGGCCGGCATCGTGACGGACTGGCTGGGCCGCCAGGGTTTCTAGAGGAAGCGGGCCACCACGTCGCGATAGGAGCGCGACACCTTCACCTGCGTGCCGCTGCCCAGCACCAGGAAGCACTCGCCGTTGGTGTGCGGCTTGACGCTGCGGATATTGTCGAGATTGACGATGGTGGAGCGATGGATGCGCTGGAACTTCTTGGGGTCCAGCCGCTTTTCCAGGTCCTTCATCGTCTCGCGCAGCACCAGCGTCTGATCGGCGGTGTAGATGCACATGTAATCGCCCGCGGCATCGATCCGCTCGATATCGGCCACCTCGACCCGGAAGATCTGGCCGCGATCCTTGATGTTGAGGATACGCTCGAAGCGGCTGGATTGCGGTGCCTCGCCCAGGTCCTGCGGCAGCGCCTCGGGCGCCACTTCCGACAGGATCTCCTTCAGCCGTTCGGCGCCTTGCGCGCCCTGCTTTTCGGCCAGGCGCTGGCGCACCCGCTCGATGGTGGCGGCCAGCCGGTCTTCCTCCACCGGCTTCAAGAGATAGTCTACCGCCTGCGCATCAAAGGCCTTCAGCGCATGCTGGGTGAAGGCGGTGACGAACACGAACAGCGGCGGATCGATGTCCGACAGGCCGGAGACGACCGAGAAACCGTCAAAGCCCGGCATCTGGATGTCGAGGAACACCAGGTCGGGCTTCAAGGTGCGGATGGCGCGGATGGCTTCACGGCCGTTGGCGCAGCGTTCCACGATCTCGATATCGTCGAACGGCTGCAGCCGGAGTTCGAGGCCCTGGATGGCCAGAGGTTCGTCGTCAACAAGGATGGTGCGGATTGCCATTGTTTACACTTGGGGCGCCAGCACCGGCGCTGCAACCGGGGTTGCGACAATCGGTGCCGGATTGTCGGTCTGGAAAGGCACATCGATGAGGATGATCAGGCCGTGCGGATCATTGTCGGCCAGCTCAAAGCGATGGTCGGCGCCATAGCTCTGCACCAGCCGCTCGCGGATGTTGGCCAGCCCGACGCCTGTGCCCCCGGCCTCGGGCGGCACCGCGCCCAGGCCCGGGCCGGTATCGGCAATGGTGATCACCAGCCGGTCCCCCATGCGGCGCGCGTCCACCAAGATGTCGGCGCCGTCTTCGGAAGGCGTCACGGCATATTTGATTGAATTCTCGATGATCGGCTGCAGCAGCAGCGAGGGCAGGCGCGCCTCCATCACGTCGGGCGCGATGTCGAAGCGGGTGCGCAGCCGGCTCTCGAAGCGGGTGCGCTCGATATCGAGATAGAGCTTCAGCGCTTCGGCCTCCTGCGCCACCGTGGCCAGCCCCTCGCGCTCGCCCACCAGGCTGTAGCGCAGGAAGCTGGCGAGGCGCGACAGCATGGCGTTGGCCCGCGCCGTCTGTTTCAGCAGCACGAGCGTGGAGATGGAGTTGAGCGTGTTGAATAGGAAGTGCGGATTGAGCTGATAGCGCAGCATGGCGAGCTGGGCGCTGTTGGCCTGCGCTGCCATGTTGAGCATCCGTTCCGACTGTTCGGCGAGCAGCAGATAATAGTTGATGCCGAAATAGAGCCCGGTCCAGGCGCCGAGCACGGCAAAATCGAGCAGGATGGCCCCCAGGAACTCAATGCCGCGCGGCTGCCAGCCCGGTTCATAGAAAGTGGCGTGCGCCCACACCTCCAGAACCGAGAACAGCGCCGAAGCGCCGGCCAGCAGCAGGGCGGTCAGCGTCCAGGTCCAGATCGGCTTCATGGTGATCAGCCGGCGATAGGCGGCGGCCAGCAGCAGCGTGATCGAAAAGCCGGTGGCCGTGACGATCACCGCCGGCAGCACGAAGGCCAGCCCCATCGAATTGGCCAGCCCCGACAGCGCGCGAAGCATCAGATAGGCGAACCAGCCACCGCCCTGCAGGATCCAGAAGGCGCGGTTCTTGTCGTGGAAGAAGCCGGTGCGCAGGTGGGTATCGAACATCGCCCCGCACAATAGCGGTTCGGCCCGAAAAGGCCAAATCGCGGCCATCGGACATCATCATCTGCGCCGCTGGCCAGCACGGCGCGAGCCGGCTAGGCTCTGGCCCATGGGCCTCTCTGCCGATCAGCTGAAATCCTGTCTCGATGCGCTGGCGCAGGAACATCCGCCCGTGGCCCAGGCGCTGGCCGCCACCGGCTATCCCGAACCCCGGCTGCGACCGCGCGGCTGCAGCACCATGATGCGCGCCATCGTCGCCCAGCAGGTCAGCACCAAGGCGGCGGCCAGCATCTGGGCGCGGCTGGAGGCGGCCTGCGGCGGCGACATGAACGACCTGGCGCGGGTAGCCGCGACCCCGTTCGAGACGCTGCGCGGCGCCGGCCTGTCGGGGCAGAAGGCCAGCTATGTGCACGCGCTGGCCGAAGCGGCGGCCTCCGGCCAGGTGGACTTCGCCGCGCTGCCGGCGGACGACGAGGAGGCCATTGCCCTCCTGTCCTCCATTCGCGGCATCGGGCGCTGGTCCGCCGAGATCTACCTGCTGTTTGCGGAAGGGCGGCCGGACGTGTTCCCGGCCGGCGACCTGGCGCTGCAGGTGCAACTGGGGCGCCTGCTGGGAGAGGACGCGCGGCCAAGCGAGAAGCGCGCCCGCGCACTGGCCGAGCCGATGCGCCCGCACCGGGGCGCGCTCTCCATCTTCCTCTGGCACAATTACAATATTGTCGCCTTGTGATTGGGCGCTCTGATACAGGGCAGCGCCATGCAGCCGCGCATCACTGATGTCACGTCACCGGCCAACCCGGTGCTCAAGAGCCTGAAGAGCCTGGCCGACAAGAAGGGCCGGCGCGCCGCCGGGCAGTTCCTTGCCGAAGGCCTGCGTGTCTGCACCGAGGCGCTGGCCGCCGGCCATGTGCCGGCTACGCTGGTGTTCACCGCCGAGGCCGAACGTCACCCGCTTACAGAAGCGCTGATTGCTGCCACCGCACAGGCACGTGGCACGTGTCTGCGCACCACGCCCGATCTGATGCAGCGGCTGACGGGGAAGGACAATGCGGCCGGCGTCGCGGCCGCCTATCCCATCCCCGACACGTCGCTGGCCCGGATCGACCGCAGCACGGCGCCGCTGTGGCTGGTGGCGGAAAATCTGAAGGACCCGGGCAATTTCGGCACCATGCTCCGCACCTGCGATGCCACCGGCGCCGGCGGGGTGATCCTGCTTGACCAGTCGTGCGATCCGTTCAGCGTCGAAGCGGTGCGGGCCTCGATGGGCGCGCTGTTCAGCCGCCAGGTGGGGCGGGCGACAGGGGCGGAATTCTTCCAGTGGCTGCGGGCCGGGGAGGGCCAGTTGGTCGGCGCGGCGCTGGGCGAGGCGTCAGTCGATTATCGCGCCCATCGCTATGCCGCGCCCTGCTTCCTGTTCATGGGCAACGAACAGTCCGGCCTGCCGGACGCCTATGCGGCGCAATGCGATGCGCTGGTGAAGTTGCCGATGCTGGGCACCGCCGACAGCCTGAACGTGGCGGTGTGCGCCGGCGTGCTGCTCTATCACGCGCTTGATGCGCTTAGTGCAGCCTGAGCACCTCCTCGACCGAGCGCCATTCGCGCGGGCCGATCATGTCGCGGTGGGCGACCCGGATCGAATGGATGGTGGCCTCGATCTCGCGGCGCCAATGATCGAGAAAGCGCTTCAGTTCCGGATAGGCCGGCGCGAGATCATAGAGTTGCCAGCTGAACTGCTGGAGCAGGCTGGGGTGATCGGGCCGCCAATAGTGGATGTCCACGGTGGCGAGGCTGTAGCCCTTCAGTTGCCGTTCCAGATCGGTCATGCGTCCTCCACAGTTAACAGGTGCATGATTTCCCGGCATCTGCCCGCCGTCAACGGGGTAAATGACGGAAATATAACGACAATTTGTCAGCAGCCGATTGCTGCGAGTGCCAGCAGTGCACGGATCAGCGCAGCTGCCAGCGCTGCAGGCCATCCTCGCCCACGTCGACGCGGCCCGGCAGGCCGATCGGGCTGGCCTCGAGGCTGAGGAAGGTGGCCAGCGCGTCGCGGTCAGCCATGTCGAGCTTGCCGAACACGCGGGTGCCATCGGGCGTGCGGCCGATCACGCTGCCGTGGCTGGGCTGGCCCTCGCGACCGAAGACGATGCTGAACGTTTCCACCACCGCCGGGCCGGCATGGCTGCCATCGTACCGCGGCACGTCGGCACGCGCGTCCTCGGCCGCATCCTGCACGTCGCGGTTCAGCAGCAGCCAGGCCGGCTCGGCCGGGCGATTGCCGATCACCAGCGCATGGTGCTTGGTGACATAGCCGCCCTGGCCATAGAGCAGCGCCTGGTCGGCCGGCCGGTCGCGCAAGCTGCGCACCATCGCGCAGGCGCTATGCAGCATGTAGCAATTGAGCCCAGCACCGGCGAAGGACAGCCCGCCCATCACCGACAATGCCACGTCCGGCCCCAGCCCCAGCGTGCGCCGCGCCATCTTGGGCACGGTGGGGAAGCAGGAATAGAGCTCGATGCGGTCAAAGCCGTTCGGGGCGATGCGCATGGCCTGGCCGAGGACGGCGTCCTGCGCGCAGCTGTGCACATATTGATCGCGCTTCAAATAATCCATGTGCTCGCCCGCGCTGGCGCCGCCATGGACATGGATGATGCGCTCTTCGGGGACGCCGGCGGCGCGGGCTTCGGCCAGCGTCGTCATCAATACGGCGGCGGCTGCGTTGACATTGTTGTTGGCCACCATGCGCTTGGTATAGGGCCAGCAGATCATGCGGTTGTCGTCCGACACCGTGGTGATCTCGCCCGCCGTGAAGGCCTTTCGGCCCCAGGCGAACGGGTTGGCGGCAGCGGCCTGGCTGATGCGTTCATAGGCGGCGCCGCTTTCGGCCAGCGCTGCAGCCGGGGTCAGCCCCCAGGCCGCCACGGTCGCATTCTCGTAGAGGGGATAGATGTGGATCGGCTGGAAGATGCCGTGCTTCATCCCCAGTTCGGTGACATGGTCGGACGGGATGATCGGATTTTCCGGTTCTTTCGCGGGCGGCGTCCACGGCAGGCTGATGCCGGCGGCCTTCGCCTTGGCGACCGCATTCTGGGCCTCGCCGCCGGTCACCACTGCGACCAGGCTCTCGCCGTTCATGATGCGCAGCGCTGCTTCGTGGATCTTGGTCGTCGGCGTCTCACCGCCAACGATGGCATAGACGGCGCGTGGCGGCACGATGCCCAGCCGTTCGGCCAGGCGCTTGGCCACCCGGTCATAGCGCCACGACACGAGGTTGATGACATCAAGGCTGTCGATGCGGGCAAGGAAACCGCCGCCGGCATCGGCATCGGCGGCGCGCACCGCCGCTTCCATCAGCGCCAGCGGCTCCAGCGCGGCGGCCGGGTCGGCCGGCCGGTCGAGCACCTCGCCCACCCCGATGATCACCGGCGTGCGATCGGCTGGCAGCGACATGTGAAGGCTCCTCCCCGGTTGCGGACCCACTGATACAGGCCCGCATCGCGGCCGCAAAGCCGGCAGCCGACTGCCAATAAGGGGGGGATGTCAACGCAGCCTGCCGCCAACGACCGTTGATCGCGGCCTTGGCGCGGGGGCAGCGCCGCAGCGCTGCCCCACCGCCGGTCAATTGCGCAGCGACATCACTTCGCTGACCCGACCGCGCGAGGCGAGGCACTTCCACGGCGCCTTGCCCGGGCCGACGCCCACCATCACCAGGGTTGCGGCCTGGCTGAACTCCTCGCTCAGCAACACCACGTCCGGGTTGTTGGTCTGTTGGGTGACGGCCCGCAGGCAGGCCTGCGCGTCTGGCGACGGCATGGCGGCCGTGGGGCGCGACGGTGTCGGCGCGGCCTGCGCGGTAACCCGGCACATGCCATTGGCCCGGCCTGGCCCGGTGTAGGACACGCTGACCGATCCCGGCCCGCCGCTGATGCTGTACATCACGCGGCCCAGACGGGCTTCGGCATATTGCGGGTTCATCTGCCGCACCTGCGCCACTCGCCCGTTCACGCGCACCGTGCCACGGCGATCGGCATCCACCTTCACATTGCCGGGGCAGGTGGCGGCAAACACCGGCACCGCTGCCGACGCACTGGAAACAGCAAGGGCCTGGGCGCCGGCCACCACAGCCACCGAAAGCGCAAAACGAACCAACTTCGACGTCATCATTCACTCCTCCCCAAATACCGACTGGTTTTGCCGCCTCAGCGCAGCCGGCCTCGCTGCACGACGTTGACAATGGCCAGCAGAACACTGGCGCCGGCAAAGGCGACGATCAGCCCGCTGATCGAGAACCGTTGCACCGAACCGGCAATGCCGACCTGGTTCAGGATGGCATTGCCGATCACCGATCCCACACAGCCCACCACGATGTTCATGAAGATGCCCATGCTGGCATCTCGGTTCATCAGCCGACTGGCGAGAAAGCCGGCGAAGCCGCCAACAAAGAGAGCAACGATCCAGCCCATTACCCGTCTCCCCTGGACGACACACGGCAGAAGGATTGCATCGACGTGCAACCGGCGCAACGTGTTCGAGTCCGTATCCCGGCGAACGGCGACCATTGTCCGATAATTGGCGTGGCAGCTGCAAAACGGCGGGAATGGGCCGCGCTGCCGACGCCAAAGACGGCAGGCGATTGACGTGCAGCCGCGGCTGCGGCACCCCGGCGGGATGACTGACGCAGGTTTTTTTGCCGGCCCCACTTCGCACAGCTTCATCTCGCAGCGGCTGCGGCTGCATTATTGCGACTGGGGCAACCCGACGGCGCCGCCGCTGCTGCTGCTGCACGGCGGACGCGACCATGCGCGCAGCTGGGACTGGGTGGCACGCGAGCTGAAGGACGATTGGCACATCATCGCGCCCGACTGGCGCGGCCATGGCGACAGCGCCTGGTCACCCGATGGCGACTACAACACCCACGCCCATGTCTATGACCTGGCCCAGCTGGTCCACCAGTTGAAGCTGGCGCCGGTGACGATCGTCGCCCATTCGATGGGCGGCAACATCGCCCTGCGCTATGCCGGACTCTATCCGGAACTGGTGCGCAAGCTGGTCGCCATCGAAGGCCTCGGCCCCAGCCCGAAGATGCTGGCCGAGCGCCGGAAGACCGACTTTGCCACCCGCGAACGCGAATGGATCGAGGCCAAGCGCGCCGCTGCCGCCCGCCAGCCGAAACGCTATGCCACGCTGGAAGATGCCTTCGCCCGCATGCACCAGGAAAACAGCTTCCTGTCGGAAGAGCAGGCCCGCCACCTCACCATCCACGGCACCCATCGCAACGAGGACGGCAGCTACAGCTGGAAGTTCGACAATTATCTGCACCTGCCCTGGGCGCACGACCTGCCGCCGGAACAGGTGGCCGAGCTGTGGCAGCGCATCACCTGCCCGACGCTGCTGATGTATGGCGCGAAGAGCTGGGCCTCCAACCCGGTCGACGATGGCCGCATTGCGCACTTCAGGGACGCCCGCGTGGTGACGTTCGAGAATGCCGGCCACTGGCTGCACCACGACCAGTTCGACCGCTTCATGGCCGAACTGCGCGGCTTCCTTTAAGCCCTTTCTGCGCCCCAGGCGGCCATGAAAGTGGCCACGGCGGCGCGCACTTCGGTGGCGGCGAGGGCAGCGGCATCGGGTTCGGCCAGGCCGAACAGGTGCCGGTCCACCACCCCGGCCCGGCACAGACCACTGAACTGCTGGGCGGCCAGCGCCGGGTTGCCCGCCTTCAGTCGGCCAGCCGCCATCTGCTGCTGCAGCCACTGGGCAAAGCGCGCCATGCCAGGGCCGGGGCCGCGTTCGAACATGGCCCGGGCCAGTTCGGGCACGCGCGCGGCCTCGCCCATCACCAGCCGATGCAGCTCGGTGATCGGTTCCGACATGATGGTTTCCATCAGGGAATCGCCCATCCGCAGCAGCCCGGATTCGACATCGGGCGCGCTGTCGAGATCAACGGTGAGGGCGGTGCCATAAACGGCCACCACCGCTTCCACCACCGCCTCGAACAGCGCCAACTTGGAGGGGAACAGGTTCCACAACGTGGTCTTGCTGCCGCCCACCGCCGCGGCAACGGCGTTCATCGAGGTGGCGCCATAGCCATGCTGGAAGAACAGGCGCTGCGCCGCCTCGACATAGGCCTGGCGCCGGCCGTCGCTGGCGGCGGCGCCTGCGGCATCCTGTTCTGTACTGGCCGGTATCATTTCACTTGACGTGTTGCTGAGCACCGCTCAAAGACCCTCCCGTACCGACCAGTATCGCGCGAGTCTCCTGTGGTCCGCAAGTCTTTCCTGCTCCTTACTGCGCTGGCGCTCTCGGCCTGCGCACTGCCGCCCCGGCTGGGGCCGGCGCCGCAGATGATGCCGGCGCCCGCTGCCGACCAGAGCCTCGCCGCCGCGCCCGTGCGCGACT